>NZ_JAQDKN010000052.1:0-502 GCF_027662015.1 Coprococcus sp. AM100_B19A | reverse complement strand
TTGTTGAGGTTAAATTGAGATTGACTTTGTATTGTATAAGTATGAAATAAAAAGGAATCAGGTGATGTACAATGAAAAAGTATAAAATATGTAAAATCCTTCTTGTTATACTGGCAATTTTTTTATGTGTGGCTTTTTATGAATTGCTCGGAATCTGCGTTGCATATAAAAAGCAGCCGGAAGTGTCCAATACAACCAAAAAAGAAACAAAAAATGGGTCATGGAACGAATGCAGTGAAAATACAGAACGGGCAGTAATCATAGAAAAGAATCCAGAAGCGCTTTTACAAAGAGTGCGTTTGATCAAGAATGCAAAAAAGGAAATTATTCTTTCTACTTTTGCATTTCAATCCGATGAAAGTGGAAAATTGATTTTAGGAGCACTGCATGATGCGGCAGACAGGGGTGTACATATTCGTTTGTTAGTAGATGGAATGGAGAGCTGGATTGATATGGAAGGAAATCCGTATTTCTATGGATTATCTTCCCATGAGAATGTTGA
>NZ_JAQDKN010000051.1:0-544 GCF_027662015.1 Coprococcus sp. AM100_B19A | reverse complement strand
CTGGTGGAAGAAAACCTGACAGATAAATCTTCTGTTCGTGTCAGTAACCGTGTCGGTGATGTGCAGATGGGAAGAAAACAGGGGGAAAAAGAAGAAAACCTTGTGGATAAGTCTCCCCGCCAGTCTGAACGGAGTGGGAAAAATATTCGACCCTCTGTGCAAAAATCCAGAGATGCACCGGAACTGATACGGACAGAGAAGCAAAGTGAGGATTTTGGACAGTCGAAGCCGGACAGTCAGGGAGACTGAAAGAAAAACGTGCTGATCTATCAGAAAACAGAGGAGACAGCCGGAGAAATCAGACAGGTGGCAGCAAAAAGCCAAAACAAAAACAACGTTTGAAGTTTGCTTATGAGGAAACTGGTGCTTCTGTGAAAAATGACAAAGATATGGAGAAATTGAACCAGATGGATACGGATGGAGTCAATTTCCGCCATCAGAAACAGAAAGAAAAAGCCAAAAAGTTTTCTTATGAAGAAGCAAGAAAGAAAAAGGAAGCAAAGCAGCATTCCAAGAAAGCACAGGTCTATCAGGCAAATGAAGG
>NZ_JAQDKN010000050.1:0-625 GCF_027662015.1 Coprococcus sp. AM100_B19A | reverse complement strand
TTCTTTCTACTTTTGCATTTCAATCCGATGAAAGTGGAAAATTGATTTTAGGAGCACTGTATGATGCGGCAGACAGAGGTGTACATATTCGTCTGTTAGTAGATGGAATGGAGAGTTGGATTGATATGGAAGGAAATCCGTATTTCTATGGATTATCTTCCCATGAGAATGTTGAAATTAAACTGTATAATAAGGCCAATCCGTTGAAACCGTGGAAAATGATGGGTAGAATGCATGATAAATATTTGATTGCAGATGGAAAGAGATATATTCTTGGGGGAAGAAATACATACAACTATTTCCTGGGTGATTTTCCGGGACATAAGAACTATGACAGAGACGTGTTAGTGGTTTGCGATGAACCTGAGAAAGAAAATTCAGTTAACCAGTTGTTAGAGTATTTTGAAACGATATGGGAACAAGAAGACAGTGGTTATTTTCATGACAATAAAAAACTGGCAAATAGAAAATCTGTAAAGAACGCAGTTTTAGAGCTGCAGAACGGCTATCAGAAATATTTTGAAGAGAATAAGGAAAGAATCTGCGATACCGATTACACGGACGAAACTTTTGAGACAGAAAAGATTGCATTAGTGTCAAATCCTATCCACACAGGTTCCAAGGA
>NZ_JAQDKN010000005.1:0-238363 GCF_027662015.1 Coprococcus sp. AM100_B19A | reverse complement strand
TACTGTTGTATTTATAAGAAAAAGGACGCATGAAAAAACTTTCGTTTTTTCACACGCCCTTATCCAAACCTTTTATAATTCCTCAGCCACCATCTCCAGTGCCGCCTCAATTACCTTATCCATATCATAATACTTATAATTTCCAAGACGTCCACCAAAGATCATATTCTTTTCCTGCTCTGCAAGCTTTCTGTATTCTTCAAACAGCTTATTGTTCTGTTCATTATTTACCGGATAATATGGTTCCATTCCTACTTTCCATTCTGAAGAGTACTCTCTGGAGATAACAGTTTTTTCCTGTTTTCCAAATTCAAAATGCTTGTGTTCGATAATACGTGTATAAGGAACTTCTCTTTCTGTATAGTTCACAACTGCATTTCCCTGATAGTTATCTGTATCAAGTACTTCTGTCTCAAATCTTACCGAACGATATTCCAGTGCTCCAAGCTTGTATCCGAAGTATTCATCAATCATTCCAGTAAACAGTGTCTTCTCTGCGATATCCGGATTTTCTTTGATAAATTCAAAGTAATCGGTATCTGTCTTTACTTCGATTCCGTCCAGCATCTTTTCAATGATCTTTGTATATCCGCCGATCGGGATTCCCTGATATCTGTCATTGAAATAGTTGTTGTCAAATGTAAATCTTACCGGTAAACGTTTGATGATGAATGCCGGAAGGTCTTTGCAAGCACGTCCCCACTGTTTTTCGGTATAACCTTTTACCAGTTTTTCAAATACATCTTTTCCTACCAGAGATAATCCCTGTTCTTCCAGGTTCTTCGGCTCTGTGATTCCTGTCTCTGCAACCTGTTTTGCGATCATATCTTTCGCTTCCTGTGGTGTCTTGATATTCCACATTTTGCTGAATGTGTTCATGTTAAATGGCAGGTTGTAGAGCTCGTCTTTGTAAATCGCTACCGGTGAATTGATGTAGTTATTAAACTCTGCAAACTGATTGATGTAATCCCAAACCTTTTTGTTGGATGTGTGGAAAATATGTGCACCATATTTGTGAACATTGATTCCTTCAATATTTTCACAGTAAATATTTCCACCGATATGCGGACGCTTGTCAATTACCAGACAGGTTTTTCCTTTTTTCTTTGCTTCGTGAGCAAATACTGCTCCGTATAATCCTGATCCTACTACTAAATAATCATACTTCATAATACTAAATCCTCTCTTTTATTTCTTTGTAATTTTATCTTTTATCATCTTTCCCATTCCGACGACACTTCCCACTCCATAGCTTAAATGAAGTAAAAAGAAGATTCCCGGAAGCAAAAGCTGACATATATGCTTCGCCTCATTTTTTACAGACAGAATTGCCATTCCGATTGCACCACACCAATAAGTGATCCACATGGCAATCGCCAGAAATGGCTTCTTTAGTGTTGCCAAAATGGATGTCACAAGAATCGCAATCACAAAAGCAAACGGCACAAAATGATAAATGCTGAGACATCCAGGACATACACCAAGAGTTCTTGCTACCCAGTCTCCATTGCCGTATTTCTGCTTCATCATTCCAGAAATCGAACTTCTCACATATTGCCAGGAATGAATCTGCGGATCGTAGCATAAGCGGTATCCTGCCTGCCGGATCCGGTAATGCATCTCATTATCTTCCGTTCTTCCCAGATTTTCATTGAAAAGTCCAACCGTTTCAAATACTTCTCTCCGATACGCTGCATGGAACATGGACTTTACATATTTCTTTTCATTCTCTCTCCGGAAGCCTGCGATTCCACTTCCGAACATCGAACTTTCTGCGTTCAGTAGAAGTTTCTGCCACGGTGTGTCCTTCTCCGGAAGATTCGGTCTTGGTCCACCAGTGACATATTCTCCGCTTTCCATGCATTCTACGTTCTTGGAAACAAAATCCTCCGGAATGCGTCCATGTGCGTCCAGACGGATAATAATATCTCCGGTTGAACTACGGATTGCCTGATTCCATCCGGATGCCTGATTGTTCCCCGGATTTTCCGTAACAAAGCAGTTATGATACTGCGGATTTTCTTCGGCAAAACGTTCCATAATCCGTCTGGTTCCATCTGTTGAACTGCTGTCCACCATCACAACTTCGATCTGCTCTGCCGGGTAATCCTGTTTTGTGATATCCTCCAGCAAGTGCGGAAGATACTCTTCTTCATTGCGCGCAATCGTGCAAACTGATACTAACATACATTTCTCCTATACTGTAGTTCTTATCGTAATACTGCAAATACTGTCATAAACATGGTCATAAAATCTCTCCACAGACTGTATTTGCGCAGATCTTCCAGATTATAACTCATCTTCTCCGGAAGCACTTCATGAATATAAGCATAATCCACATCTTCTACATGCTCCAGCATTTCACCCTCATCTTTGTAGCATACGCTGGCTCTGGAAGTGATTCCTGCCGGTAACAAAAGAGTCGCATACATTTCTTTCGTATATCCTTTTACATACTTCACAACTTCCGGTCTGGTTCCAACAAAACTCATCTCTCCGCGAAGAACATTGATAAGCTGCGGAAATTCATCAATCCTGCAGCCACGGATCACTTTTCCAACCCGTGTCAGTCTGGAATCCTGACTGATCGTAACCTGTGTTCCCATCTTGTCTGCATTCTGCACCATAGTACGGAACTTTAGAATGTGAAATTTCTTTCCATACTGTGTCACACGCACCTGCTTGTAAATCACCGGTCCCGGTGAATCCAGCTTGATTGCAATACTGATGACTAACATGATCGGTGATAAAATGACAAGTAAAATCATCGAAAGCAGAATGTCAAAATATCTCTTTAATCTTAATTCTTTTTCGTGTCTGATCAGAATATCATAGTATTGTTTTACTTCGTCTGTTCTCATAAACTTCGGAAGTTCGTCCCATTTTCTCATACAGCATTCCTATCCGATGCATTCCTTCAATACATCTGTCACGTATTTTACCTCTTCATCGGTAAGTTTCGTATGAAGCGGTAATGTAATTGCATTTTCAAATAAAGCATAAGCATTTGGATAATCTTTGATATCAAATCCCATATTTTTGTATGCAGATAACAACGGTAACGGTTTGTAATGCACATTCGTTGCTACGCCATGCTCTGCCATCTTCGTAATGATCTCATTACATTCTTCCCGTGTTTTTCCCTGAACACGGATCAGATACAAATGTCCGCTGGACTTATGATCTGTATCAAAATGATTCAGTACACTCACAGGAAGACTTTCCAGTGCTTTATCATACATTCCTATGATTTCCCGGCGCCGTGCTAATAATGCATCATAGCGTTTTAACTGTACCAATCCAATAGAAGCCATGATATCGGTCATATTGCATTTGAAATAAGGTGCCACAACATCATACTCCCATGCGCCAAGCTGCGTCTTAGCTAGCGCATCTTTGGATTGACCGTGCAGTGAAAAAAGCATATATTTTTTATAAATCTCATCATCATCCACACCTTCGATCGGGCGCCATGTGACTGCGCCACCTTCCGCTGTCGTCAGGTTCTTTACCGCATGGAAGGAAAAGCTTGTGAAATCTGCAGCCTGTCCACATTTCTTTCCTTTTCGCTCTGCGCCAAATGCATGTGCAGCATCTGCCACCACAATCACTCTGCCAAACTTCTCCTGAAGTTCATTTGCCGGATGGAAAAGTGATTTCTTTGCTTCTACAATTTCAAATATCTTATCATAGTCACACATAATTCCGGCAAGATCTACCGGAATGATGACTTTCGTCTTTTCATTGATAGCGTCTGCCAGTTTTTCATAATCCATCTCATAGGAATCTTTCGCCACATCAATCAAAACCAGTTTTGCGCCCACATGTGAGACAACACTTGCTGAGGCACTATAGGTATAGGCTGTCGTGATCACTTCATCTCCAGGTCCGATTCCCAGAAGACGCAAAGTCATCTCCAGACAGGCTGTAGCTGAATTCAGGCAAACAACCCGGTTAGTTCCCATATACTCGGCCAGCTTCTTTTCAAAGAGCTTCGTCTTTGGTCCGGTGGTGATCCAGCCACTTCTTAAAGTATCCACAACTTCTGCTATCTCCTCCTCTGTGATATCCGGAGGAGAGAAAGCGATATGCATGTTTTTCATAAAAAAACTTCTTTCTTCATAAATTTTAGATCTTTATTGATACTTTTCTAATTCTAAATACTCTTTCCAGAACTTATAAGATGTCAAATATTTTCTTCTGTTATAATAAGCTTTATCTACTTCTTTGTGAATTTTTTTATAACGCTTCACTGTTTCAAGATAGTATTTCATGACCTGTCTGAATTTCTTCTTATCCAAATATCTGATTTCTGCAGTATATGCATTTGGATTAATCGCAATGACACTATCTACAAGGCATTGTCTCTGTGGATTATAGAACCAGTCATGAGCAACCGCCGCCGGCCCTTTCCGTAACCATTTTTTTGGCCATAAAAACTGTCCATTAAAAGTCAGACGATAAAGAATGGTATCCTTCAGACTTCTGTGATCTGTTTGATAAATAGAATCAATATCCACCCCATATTCATCAAATTCTGCAAGATCTGCCATATTTGCATTTTTTGCGGACATTGTTTTTAATCGTTCCTGACATTTTTCCGTTTCAATAAAAGCAGGTCCTTTTAAATAATCTCTGATTGCATCAACAATGATTTCTGCAGCATCATAATTAAAGCGCAGTATTTCCGTTAAAAACATACCATTAAAACGTTTCCAGATACGTTCTCTTCTGTTTCTGGACGGATTACATGCCTCTTCAATCAAAAAGTTACGGAATACTTGATAATATTCCATGAAATAATTGAACTTTAAAGTAAAGCCCATATGCCATACGCAAATACCGTTCATGGTAATAAATTTAGCATTATTACGGAAACTGAATTCCGTATCATCAACACGGATAAACAATGGTAATGCAAATCCGTTTTTCTCGATCATTGTTACCGGTACACAACAATACCACCAGCCAGCATAGGAATCAGCCTTTTTCGTTTTTGCTTCCTCTTTTTGAAGCATTTCAGCCATCTCTACAATTTTTCCATGACCTTTTGAAGAATTCTGTCCTCCATCTGCTCCTAAAAATCCCACATCTTCATGGAAAACATCCATCTCTTCATAACAAAGCATGGCACCACTGATAATATAATCTTTATATTTTTCTTTTGCCAGTAACAATAATAAATATGTTCTTTTTATACTTTCTGATAAAACAACAACATCATCATCCATCAATAATACATGAGTCGCCTTTGGTTTCTGGCGAATAGATTCGATCATTCCTCGTGTAAATCCACCTGAACCGCCTACATTTTTATTTCTGTGATAATAAATATGCGGACCTTCAAATTCTTCCGCCGACAATACTCGACCCTCATCATTATCAACGATGTGAAGATAAACATTTTTTCCAATGATATCATCCTGAGTTAAAATTTCATCCTTGATCATTTTAACATTTTTACGAATAAAGTCTTCTTTTTTAAATGTTGTCGTTGCGATTGAAAGTCTCACTTCATTGAAATCACTTTCATTTACCTCAGCATAATAACCACCACCATATACACAGCACTCTGAATACATGCGGAGTTCAAATGCAATCAATGTGTCCTTATTTGATGGAATCTCAACAATAATTTCTGCTTTTTGATCGCAATGGTATTCTTTCTTTAACAAAACATTTCTTTTTGCTGAATTCTCAATTCTATGATATCCGGACAGAACCAGCTCAAAGTCACCTTTAATTTCAAGCTTCAACATCGTTTTGCCGATTTTTGTGTGTTTTTTCCATTTTTTCATAGAAAAGGCATTTAAATATGCCCCAAAATCACATGTACTATATTTTGAAAATACAAAACATTTTTCTTCAGCATCACGGATTCCTAATCCACCCTTATAAAAAAGATCGGCATTATCTGTATATTCTTCTTTATCTGGAAATAGAATACTTTGCAATTTTAACTCCATTGTTTACATCTCCTTATTTTGTACTTCTTTTAACTCTAAATAACTGCTCCAAAAATCCTTGCTTTCAAGTTTCGAATGATTTTTTCTATATTCTTCACAAACCTTGTCATAATGCAAATCTATTAATCGAAATACTTTCAACATTTTTATATATGCTTTTAGTAGTTCTATCCTGCTCCGCTTCACACAAATTGCATTTCCTGCTGCATCAGCATACACAACCTCATTGCAGCGGAACAAGTCATAAATATTCGGATTTGGTCTGGCTACTTTTGTCGCTCTGTTTTTATATGCAGGCAGAAAATGACCATTCATTGACAACATGATCAATATTCGCTTTAATTTACACGGTGGTTCAGCCTCCGGTCTACCACATGGATCCAGATCTTCCGGCTTGATTCCATTATGTCCTATAAATTCTTCTGCCGGCATAGACTGATAATTATATTTTTTTAATCCATCATGCACACCTAAGGTATCCGCATTATAAAACCACTTAAAACCTCTTAAAAAATCAACCGCACCTTTCAAATTCAGATCCACATATTTATATCTGTATTTTCCGATATTACTGCTGACCTGCACGAAAAGCATCTTTTTAAAATCCTTTGCAGCAAACTGCGGATTATGGATTGCATTCGTAATTGCCAGATTTCTGACATCATAATACTCCAGGAAACCAGGTAATTTATTTTCAAAAGCTTCATGCCAGATCGTTATTCCATTTAAGAAAATAAACTGCCCATTTGCCCTCAATCCATATTCTATATCATCTCTATGGATAAAAAACGGCAAAGGATAATGCATTTCCTTAATAAACGGAACCGGAATACACGAATACCACCAGCCTGTATACTCTGCTTTTTGAATCTGCTCATTTATCACAACATTTTTTAATTGTGTCATGTCAAAATTATGGTTATTCGCAACAATATCACCATCATTCCAGCAGGCACCACATTCATACTGCAGAGTTGGCAAATCTTCTCTTAATAATGAGCCTCCGATTACTGCCATTCTGTATTTCTCTTTAAGCAGGGTCAATAATGTATAAGTTCGTTCTATCGCTTCAGGAGAAATCACTGCATCGTCATCCATCAATAAAACATGTGTAATACTATCATCTCGCATATGTTCGAACATAGTTCTGGTAAATCCACCCACTCCACCAAGGTTTTTATTCTTAACAATGCGAATATGTTCATCCTCGATTTTTTCTCTTACTAATGTACCGCCATTATCGGATATGCATACCGACAAATGTCCATAAGATAAGGCATTCTCATTGTTAAGCAGATTTTCTTTTAATACTTTCATATTTCGCTCAACATACTTCTCACGTTTGAAAGTACAAATGCCTATTCCTATCTTAACTTCCTTCTTTTCCCTCTCTTCATCAGTCATATAACTTGCTGCATAGAGGGCTGTATCCTCCTCAGCGATTATGGATACACCTACTACTCCACTCTCCGGTAAAGCAAATATTGGAGTATTCACGGAATCTTCGCCTTTGCTTTCCATTGGAAATTGCATAATTATCTTCGAACATACTTTTTTATTCTTGCAGGATAAGGCATATATGACAACCTTTATTTTTCCTTTAAAATTAACAGACACACAAACCGATTGAATACCTGTATACTTTCTCCATTTTTCAGCAGAAAAAATATTCATATATGTCAAGAAATCTGCTTCACCACCTGCATTAAGCAATATTCCACTCTCTGACTTAATTCCGTTTTTTAATTTATAGTATAATTCTGGTTCCTCAACAGACTGTTGATTCCATACAATTTTTTGTAATATCATGCTTTTCACCACTTACTGATTCATATGCATATATTCAGTTGTTACTTCTTCTACCAGACCACTCATTCGAACATTTCCTTTGTCAATCCAAATAGCATGATCACATAACTGTCTGACAGAATTTATATCATGAGAAACATATAACAGAGTTGTTCCTCCACTCAACATCTGCCCCATTCTCTCATAACATTTCTGCTGGAACTGGTAATCACCAACGGATAAGATTTCATCAACCACGAGAATATCCGGTCTCACCATGGTAGCTATTGCAAATCCAAGTCTTGCCTGCATACCAGAGGAAAAATTCTTAATCGGAACATCCAAGAAATCCTGCAATTCTGCGAATTCAATAATTTCATCAAAATGCTCTTCCATAAATTTTCTTGAATGTCCAAGTACAGTTCCATTCAAAAACACATTTTCTCTAGCCGTCATATTCATATCAAACCCGGCACCCAATTCAATCAACGGTGCAATGGTCCCTTTTGTAGTAACTGAACCTTTGTATGGTTTTAAAATTCCACAGCAGGCTTTTAAAAGCGTTGACTTTCCGGATCCGTTTGTTCCGATCAGTCCCCATGCCTCTCCTCTTTTTACTTTTAAATTGACATCTTTTAACGCAAGAAATTCCTGGAACATCAATTCGTGTTTGATCAGTTTGATCACATATTCTTTCAGGTTATCTACCTTTTCAGATGCCATGTTGAACCGAATCGTCAGGTTATCAACATCAACAATATATTCTTCGTTCATTCGCCCTTCTCCTAGATATATAAAATGAAGCTATCCTGTGTTTTCTTAAATACACCAAGTCCAATTGACAGCATGATAAAAGCCATTACCCAGCAACCAATAAAGATTCTTGGAGTTGTAAAATGTCTGTATAAAACAAGATCTCTGAAGAACTGGATATAATAAAACATTGGATTACAGTATTCTACCAGCTTTCTGAGCCAGTCCGGAAGCAGCTCGATCGGGTAAAACATTGGGGTTACATACATCCATGCTACTGTGATGGCATTGTAGATATACTGAATATCTCGAAAGAAAACATTCGCAGCAGAAAGGAAAAAGCCCAATCCGCATACAAAGATATACAGCGGAATCACTACCAATGGAAAAAGCAGGATATATGGTGAAAACGGTGCTCTGGTGATCAGCATGACCAGAATCAATGCTCCCATTGAGAAAATAAGGTCGATCAGGGAACTTGTTACTTTTGATAAGGTAAAAATATATTTAGGTACATATATTTTCTTGATCAAAGCTCCATTATCCAACACAGAATACATAGACATATGGGTTGCATTATTCATAAAATCAAATAATGCCTGACCTGTCAGCAGGTAAACCGGAAAGTTTTCGATTCCGCGCTGGAACATTTGGGAAAATACCAGTGTCATTACAAGCATGATCAGCAGCGGATTCAAAATACTCCACACATATCCCAGAAAACTTCTTCTGTATTTTAATTTCACGTCTCTGACTACCAGTTCTCTTAATAAATCTTTATATCTAAAAAATGTATTTATCCTATCTCTTGTTACGCTCATTATTCTTCTCCAATTTAATATGAATCTCTTCGGCCTTTAAATGCAAGTACAGCTAACGGGAATGCAGCATATCTTGTTTTCCGTAAAAACAACACTGCCGGATTCTTTACTCTGTCATACACTTCTCTGTTCTTATGATAAAAATATGCATCTAATTTCATTGCTTCTTTTCGCATACCATTCTTCAGAGGAAAGCTGATATAAATTTTCATCTGACTGGTAAGGATTGTTGCTGTCAATTCCCTGATATACTCCAGATTTGCCTTTGGAGCCGTCTTCTCGACTTTTTTGCAGTACTGATTGAGCCGCATAAGAACCCGCAGATGATTCTTCAGATTCTTCTGCATCTTTTCAATGGACATACTTTGTCCCGGAAGTCCCAGACGATATTGGTAAACAGGGTCTTCCATAAAATATACTGTCTTCACGTAAGGAATCGGAAATGCAATAAACTCTACATCTACATAAAAAGTGTGTTCATCAATCTGTTCATTTGCTTTCCTGAAAAGCTCCGTCTTCACAGTCGTGGCATGCATATCTATGATGGTCTTACCAACAATCTTCTCAAACTGGTAGAGCTTGTTATACTCGATTTTTTCAAACGGATATTCCTGCCTCTTTTCCGGCAGCCGTGTCGTATGGTTGATCCAGGTATAATTCGATGCAACGATATCAGCATCAATTTCTTTTAAAAGTTTCACCAGTCGGATGAAGCTTCTGGTGTCTACCCAGTCATCTCCATCAACAACTTTAAAATATTTTCCTCTTGCCTCACGAGCTCCCGTGTTGATGGTGGAACCATGTCCGCCGTTTTCTTTATTGATCAACCGGAACGTATTTTCATACTTTGAAACATATCTTTCCGCAATTGTTGCAGTATCATCGCTGGAACCATCATTCACGATCAAAACTTCAATATCATCCATGACTTCAGAATTCACAAAGGATTCCAGACAGTCTTCCAGATATGCCTGCACATTGTAACTTGGGACAGTTACTGTTAATATTTTCTCGTCCATTGTTCTCCTAACCTGATTTAATACTATTTTTCTCAAAAAAAGTTGGTTTTACAGATATTTAGTTCTATCTGAATCACCAACTTTTATTCTGATTACTAGAATATTATACTACACTTTTCTTTAGATGGAAAGATTATATCAAATACTCGCATCTTTGTCAAATCTGCCCACTTTATATACCACTGTGTTTTTCATCTACAATGGGTCCTTCATGACTGATCCTCCCTAAACTGACCAGTTTCTGAAAAGCCTCACTGTCTCTTTTTTTATCTTCCGGTCTGATATGATAAGTAGAAATCATATCTGCAACTTTTTCTTTAATATCCGGACTTTCTTCCATTGCTGCCTTTTCCAGCTCTCGCAGCTGGCTGAGGAAATGTACTTCATCGAACTCAAGAGGTTTGCCGATAAAAATCAGGTTGTTCGCTGTTTTCTGTAGTCCCTCTTCTTTTGTCAGCAATTCCTCATACAGCTTTTCCCCCGGTCTAAGACCGGTATACTTGATCTCCATATTCACACCAAGTGTATATCCGGAAAGTCGGATCAGATTCTTTGCCAGATCAGCAATCTTCACAGGCTCTCCCATATCCAGCACAAAGATTTCTCCGCCATGGGCATAAGCTCCCGCCTGAAGTACCAGTGAAACTGCTTCCGGTATCGTCATAAAATAACGGATAATATCCGGATGCGTAACTGTCACAGGACCTCCTGCCTCCATCTGTTTTTTAAACAGCGGAATAACGCTTCCATTACTTCCCAACACATTCCCGAATCGTACGATCACGTATTCTGTTCTGGAATATTTGCTGAAGGTCTGTACGATCATTTCACACATACGTTTCGATGCACCCATGATATTGGTAGGGTTTACTGCTTTATCCGTAGAGATCAGTACAAATTTCTTTACCCCGTACTTGTCCGCAGCTCTTGCTGTCTTATAAGTACCAAACACATTGTTTTTAATGGCTTCATTCGGGCTGTCTTCCATAAGTGGCACGTGTTTATGGGCTGCCGCATGAAAAACAACATCCGGTCGATAATGCTCCATGACGCTTTCAATTCGACTTGTATTTCGAACAGAACCTATCAGTACTTCCAACTTCAGATTTGGATACTTACGAACCAGCTCCTGCTGAATGTCATAGGCATTGTTCTCATAGATATCAAAAATGATAAGAAGCTTTGGATTGTGGGAAGCGATCTGACGGCATAATTCACTTCCGATGGAGCCGCCGCCTCCCGTAACCAATACTCTTTTATTTCTCACATACTGCCCAACGCTTTCCATATCAATTTCAATAGTATCTCTTCCGAGAAGGTCTTCGATGGATACTTCCCGCAGGTTTGACACTCCTACATCGTCATTGATCAGCTGATACATTCCCGGTAATATCTTAAGTTTACAATCTGTAAGATTACAGATTCTTAAGATATCTCTGGTATTTTTTGTTCCTGCCGAAGGAATTGCAAGGATAATTTCTTCTGCATCATACTTCTTTGCTGCTTCCTGAATCTTATCTCTTCCTCCGACAATGCGGATTCCATGAATGTATTTTCCTTTTTTGGAAGGATTATCATCAATCACGCAGACAACCTTCTGATTCAGGTATTTACTGCTTTTTAATTCTTTGATGATCATATTTCCGGCTTCGCCGGCACCGATCACAATGGTGTTACGGCTATGCCTGGTTGATTTCTTCAATCCATTTTCCATGGTATGCAAAATGCGATAAGAAAATCGAGTGATGATCGTTGTGATACTTAACAAAATAAAATAGAAGAAATAATAACTTCTCGGAACCTGCAGATACAACAAACTGAAACCGAAAGCCTGAAAGACCGTTGACAGCATTGTTGCACCAAGAATGGCAAGCATCTCATTCATGCTGGCATAAGACCATACCCTGTTATACAGATTAAGTACTAAAAAAATGACTACTGTTGTGATAACATTGATGACCATATAGCTCTCGACACTGTACATATACTCTGCCGGTACCCAGATATTATCCAATTTAAAACGCAAAATAATTGCCAGATACGAATCCAGGATCACACTTAAGATATCTACAATAAACAGTGCGATCATCCGACTTCTGGAATTTTGCAATCCCCATGTTTTTTTCATAAGCGACCTCCATTTGTACAACATAATACTGTCACAAAATATTACCGTTCTCTAACCAATCTCCGCTTAGTTATATAACTCATATACATATGCCTTTTCATCCTGATACAATTCCTTTGAATTTTTAAGTCCGGTTAATTTCTGTATCTTTTCTAAGCATTTTTCAGGATCCATGGTTACCTTTTCACCGAGATCATCATATTTTTTATCAAGTATTCGATCCAAATATACAACTAATTTGGAATTTTCTATTGAAACGTCCGGTACTTTTATATCCAGATCTTTGTAATACATTTGATATAAACGTTGGTAATTCTGTAATTCTAACCCTTCGTTAATCATTATATAAGACGTTGTATAAACATACAAGCATGTTGTATCTGCATATTCTTTACTGATTGCAATATTATTTTCTCCTTCCGGATATAAATAACAAGGATCATTTACATAATACGTCAAGCCTCCTATCAGCATCATTGAAATAACCATTGCAATCTGAATCTTTGCTTTACTTTTTATCCATAACTTATAGATAAAATAAAGCAGGTAGCAAAACAGCAGAGACAGAAAAGGAAATAAATTCATGATATACCTGTTCACCTGCCATGGCGAGATTTTTGCTGAAATAACAAATACAAAAGCACAAGTAAGTATTATATCACAGATCAAATATGTTTCTCTTTTTACTTTTACATAAACAGTTTTTGTGTGTTCTTTATTATTCACTGCAATTTCATAGTGATCTGCATGATATTGCAGCTTCATTTCCCACAAAACCTGTGTGATAAGATATGCAAGAATTCCAAGGCAGCAGACAATCAGAAGCAGCATGAAGACACCGCCGAACATCTCTTCACTGACTATAACCCAGAATTTTCTGATTCGTGACGTCCAATCTGAAAAATTATGCATATTCTGAAGTGTTTTCTGGCTATGGCTCACTCCTGTACCCGTCAGATTCTTAAGAATTGCAGGGTATAACGCAACAGCACAAACTCCGCCAACGCCTCCGCTCACTACATATTTTCCGGTCATTTTAAAGTCTTTTCGCATGATCATCCAGATCATCTGAAAGATCACCATAGGAAATGCAAAAATCACAAAATAGTAATGTGTAAATACACCGCCAAAAGTAGCAAGCAAAATACTGATCAAATTTTTCATTTTGATTTTTCTTGATGCCATCATTTCCAAATGTTCATATGCGAAAATGGTACACCACATGGTTAATAACATATACATTCGAATATATGTCACCATATTTACCGCTGCAATACTAAATCCAAAAAACAAAACCGGAAAGAAAGCAAAATATTTATCTTTTTTGATTAATTTCCCTATTTTATACAAAAATATAATTGTTACTGCATAATACAACAAGTTAGGAATGAGACCAAACCATTTACTGAATTGTCCCGGAAAGCATGAACTGATTGCATGCAAAACCATATAAAAAAGAGGTGGATGGGAATCATGGGTCTGATTATAGATAACAGATCCAAATTTGAAGGCTTCTCCCTCATTGACTGTCATATATTCCTTAAACATATCCGGACTGATTTCCGAATTATCTAATGCTCCATCTTCCCAGATCTGTGCGTGGTAATAACTGTTAGAAAGTCCATAGGACCATAACTCATCCACAAAATATCCTTTTTTCATATCACAATAAAAAATCATAAAAATGATCTGTATAAGCAGAACACATATGAATATAATATGACTGCTCTTATCTCTCAAAAACTTTTTCATATTCCTACCTTTCCATTGATGCCTGTATTTTTATTTTTTGACAAATGCTTCTTTGCCCATTTCCGGAGCAGTATCTCCCTTTGTAACAACTTTGATCTCGATTGCTTCTATTCTTTTTGAAAGTCCTTCTGTACCTGCAGGATTACCATTTTTTGTCCATCCGAGCCAGCCATAATCCTGTGCGTGGACACGGTAATACACATCACATGATTCAGAAAGCGTTCCGGTAAGATTAATCTTGATCGCTTCTACTCGTTTTCCTTTTCCAGTGGTTCCGGCAAGGGCTCCGTCTTTTACAGACTTCTGCCAGCCGATATCCTGTACATGGGCACTATATTCCACACTTCCCTCTGCTTTTTGACCTGACAGGGATATTTTGATTGCTTCTACTCGTTTACTTTCCCCGGTAGTTCCGGCAAGAGCCCCGTCTTTTACATTATTCTGCCAGCCAATATCCTGTACATGAGCAGAATAGACGATGGAGGTCCATTTTTTGCTGAAGCACTGTTCCGTTGTTCCCGGAGCCTGTGCACCTTTTTTTACAATTTTAATCTGAATGGCTTCTACACGGTAACCATAGCCTTCGGTTCCGGCAGACTCTCCATTCTTGGCCCATCCCATCCAGCCGAAATTCTGCGCATGGACACGGTAATAGATATCATATCTTTCTTCCATTTCTTCTGTCAGTCTGATTTTTACAGCTTCTAGCCTCTTCTGGCCATTTGCGGTGCCGCTTACTTCACCTTCTTCTTTCCAGCTGTCCCAGCCAATATCCTGTATATGTGACATATATAGAATGGTTCCTGCGTAGCCTTTATCACGCAAATTAACTTTGATTCCACCTAAAGCCAAGGACTTTCCTGTTGTACCGCTGGTTTCTCCATTTTCAACCGGACTCATCCATCCTTCACCATTGACATATGCAGTATAAGAAACGGTCGGATCCTTCTCTACAAATGCATTTTCTGTACTTCCGGGAGCATCCATTCCCTTTTTGCCTGCAACGATCTGGATGGCTTCTGCCTGGCAGTCATAACCTTTAGTTCCTGACTCCTCATCATTCTTTGCCCAGCCAAGCCAGCCATAATTGCTTGTATAAACACGATAGTAAATATCGTAATTCTCTGCCTGCGTTCCTTTTAATCTGATTTTAATAGCTTCGATTCTTTTTGGATTGTCATTTGCTGTCGATTCCTTTCCATCTGCAGAATATTCCTGCCAGCCTGCATTTGGCACATAAGTTGAATATTCCACATTAAGGTCTGCAAGATTGGCATTAATCTTTATACTTTGGATTGCTTTTGACAAACCTACTGTACCACTTTGTTCTCCATTTTTCACCTGACCGGTCCAGCCAAGATCCTGCACAGAAGTACTGTAAGAAAGGAGGTCTTTATTCTCAACATCTACATCCTTTTCTTTTTTCAGCAATACGATCTGGATTGCCTGTAAATCCTTCGATTCTCCGGTTGTTCCTGCAATCTCATCTGTTGTGACATAATTCTGCCATCCATCATTTGCCACATGGGCACGATATAAGATCTGGTATTCGTCTTTCTTTTCGCCTGTCAGACGAATCTGAACTGCCTGTATTGCTTTGCTCTGCCCGGTTGTTCCTGCCTGTTCACCGTCTGCAACATAATCCTGCCAACCATCATCCGCCACATGGGCACGATATTCGATACCCAGACCATCAATTCCTGATATCTGCATTTTCATGGCCTGCATTGCGTATCCAAGGCCTACAGTACCTGCCTTTTCACCATTTCCAGTTTCATCTAACCATCCAAGATTTGTTACGTGTGCCGAAACAGATAAAGCATCCTTCACTTCATCCGGTACTGCTACCGGCTCTACCTCTTCCCCTGTATCCGGCTTGTTATTTTCAGGCGGCTTCACATTTGAAGAAGATCCGTTTCCTTTCTGAATAAGTGAAATGTAATCTGCACTGGCATATCCATACATATCCTGAAAATTATAGTTACCGGTACTGCTGTCTACTCCGTTTCTTCCCTCTGTAAGGACACCATCGCTCTGAACCCGGTAAAATCCATTCGCTGCTTCACCATTATCCAAAAGTAAAAATGCATACTGTGACTGAGCAGCTGTCTTATACAGCACATCAGAAGAAGTATTGCTTTCTTTTCTGACATTCAGTGTGGTATGTTCACTGTTTATCAGATCCTTTATTCCAATGGAATATTTTCCATAATCTTTTGATCCATTTGTCCTGTCGAGGCTCCACATCAAATTGGCGATCTTCTCACCCCAAAACGGATCGGATGCATAGTGGACGTTAATTCCACTTCCTTTATTACCCAGATAGGCTCCTTTATAGGTTCCACATCCCGGTCTTAAATATTGCTTCGACATATAAGTTTCCGCAAAATCCTTGAGACAGGTAGAGACATCCTTGTAACTATTGGCACTCTCTCCAGGAGAGGTATCTACAGCATTTAAACCGAAAAGATTATTCTTTTCCTTTGCAATACTGCTCTTTCCCCATCCACTCTCAAGGGCTGCTGTTCCTGCCATCATCAGGGCATTTACACCGTATGTATCCTGATTTTTCACAAACTGTGCACCGGTATCCCACATTTTAGAGTCCGAATCAGTCTTTGCATTGATGATAGAATTCAATTCATCTGCACTATAATTGCTCTGACTGCGAAGCGGCAGATACTGAAAATAATTATAATATGGAGCAGACGGATTCACAGAATGTGAACGGTCACCGTTTTGATAATCTTCCAGCATATTTTCAAAATTATCGTAGGTGTAAAAATAATGTCCGTCATAACTATAATAATCGGTGCCCTCTGCAAGATACTCTGGTGCCGGTCCATTGTCCAGACAGGCATTATAATCATTATTCGTTACGTTTCCAACGATATTATGATAGAGTCTTCCGGATGAGACCTGATAACAACTAAGGGATTCAACCTGGGAAATATCTACGACCTGTACTTCATCCGGATCGATTTCTCCGATCACGCCTGAAAGCATAAACCGCACTTTTCCATCGCTGGTTCCAAGATAAGCAGCGTCCGCACCGTACGCACCGCAGGTATATCCCTGGGCGCCGGTTTCTGCTTCTGTGTATTCTGTAACCACAGCACCTTTTGTATTAAAATTGACGATTTGGGCAGAAGAAGATCTTGCCATTCGAATACTTTTGTCTTCTTCAACTAATCCTATTTCCGGTTCTATTTCATACACGTTTCCATATTCGTCTGTTTCTATCAGCTTTTCTTCGACTTTCTGAGGTTCTTCTTCGGCATATACACGAAGCGGCATCTCTGTCATTCCTGTTATCACAGCACCTGCCATAAAAAGTGCAGCCATTTGCTTTGCTTTCTTTCCCATAGTATTCTCCTTACTTATTCATCAGATCCCCCACTGTTTCAGTCTTAGTATAGCACCCACATTCTTAGAGTAGCAACATTTTTATAACTTTCAAGGCAGAGAAACGCTGAAGTTCATGGCAAATCACTTCAGCGTCTCTTCTATTCCTTATGCTTCTTTTTATCCTTCTGTCTTCGGCACAAGTTTAATCTCCAAGGATTCCAGTCTGTATCCCTTGCCTGTAGTCCCGGCTTCTTTTCCATCTTTTACCCACTCCAGCCAGCCAAGTTCTTCAACCTGTGCACGATAATAAATATCGTAATGATCCGCCATCTCACCGGTCAGTTTTATCTTAACCGCTTCCATTTGGAGTTTTTCTCCGACTGTACCGGATATCTCGCCATCTTTTTTCCAGTCCTGCCAGCCAATATTCTGAACATGGGCGCTATAGGTAACGTCTCCCGAATACAATGGCTTATATAAATCCAGTTTCAAAGCCTCCATGCGGAGTCCCTGACCAACGGTTCCGATCGTCTCTCCATTATAGACCTCATCCTGCCAGCCTATATTTTGAACATGGGCACTGTAAACAGCCTGGGTATCAAAGGTTTTTGAGGAAGTTCCTACCGGTGTCAGTCCTTCTCCGTCTTTACGAACCAGAGCAATCTTTATTGCTTCCATCCGATAACCATAGTTAACCGTTCCTGCAATTTCTCCATTCTTCGCCCAGTCAAGCCAGCCAAAGTTCTGGACATGGACGCGGTAATACACATTATATTCCTTTTCTATCTCACCGGTCAGCCAGATTTTTATTGCTTCAATCCTCTTATTCTGTCCGGTTGTCCCTGCCGTTTCTCCATTTGAAACTTCTGATTGCCATCCAATATCTTCCACATGGGTACTATAATGAATGTCTCCTGAAAATCCACGACCAGACAAACTTATTTGCAAAGCTTCCAGACGCTGGTTTTTCCCGATCGTTCCTGCTGTTTCCTGATTGCAGCAAGTCGGCTGCCAACCTACATTTTGCACATGGGCGGTATATTTAACTGACGGCTTATTCCACTCTTCGTTAAAACGATACGCATCTGCCGTTTCTCCAGGAGCAGCGCTTCCCTTTGGCAAAACAGCAATCTGTACTGCCTCTATTGCATAGCCATACTCTTCTGTTCCGGCTTTCTCTCCATTTTTCGCCCAGCCAAGCCAGCCAAAATTACTGCTATGTACCCGGTAATAAATATTGTAATTCTCTGCATCATCTCCGGTCAGATTAAGTTTAATAGCCTCCAGAGCTCTGCTCTGGCCTTCTGTGCCAAGCATTGCGCCGGTTTGAACTTCATCAGTCCATCCATACCCAGCCACAAGTCCGGTATAACTTACTCCCAGATTTTCGCTGTTTGTCTGGATTTTCAGTGCCTCCAGACGCAGGCTCTTTCCGATTGTTCCAAGGGCATGCCCGTTTTTCTTCCAGTCTGTCCAGCCAACATTTTGAATATTTGCACAATAGCTGATAAGGTCGGTATCACCTACTTCTACAACCGGTGTATTCACATCTGCATCACTTAACAGATCGCCATAGTAAAAGCTGACATCCACATCTGTACTGATTCCATCCACCTGTGCCTTGCTGGTGCACTGCCACATATCATAATTCCCGTTATAATCACATTGATAATTATACTGTGCCACCCAGCGATGCCAGTTGTTATAGACACTGCCTGTCAGGTAATTGTTCCACCAATTCAGATTCGCATACACACCTACCTGATATCCTGCATTGCTGATCTTATTGCAAAAGGTTTCAGCAAACTTCTGGATCGTGTCATTTCCAAGGCTGACCTGGCTGTTATCCTCCAGATCATAATACACCGGATATGCCAGATTGTATCCCTTGATCAGTCGCAGTACGTGATCCGCTTCACTTTCGGCTTCCGTTGTATTCTCAGCGTAAGAATAGATATAAACTCCGAAAGGAATTCCTAATCTTGTACACTCAGATACGTTATACTGCCATTTTTTATCATCTTGATAAGAAACATCATTTCCATATCCAACACGGAGAATTGCAAAATCGACATCTGAGTTCTTTACTTTTTCCCAGTCAATATCTTGGTTGTGTTCACTCACGTCGATGACCTTTCCGATTGCCCCCTCAACCGGTTCTCCCTGTGAATTATAGCAAACGCCATTGATTTTTTTATAGGCATTCGATGTATCACTGATGGCATATGCACTGGCTGACCTCTTTTGGATCGGCTGTCCGTTGGAATATCGGAAACTGTTCTCCACAAATCCGCTCTGATCCCTCAGTCCTGCACTCTCTGCTGTTTCGTCTGAAACAGTTTCTGCTTCATCTGATACATTCTCTGTTTCATTTGCTACATCTTCCGATTCATTTAGCAGCTCTGCTGTTTCGTTTGATACATTTTCTGTTTCATTTGGCACATCTTCTGCCAGAACTGCCATTGGCTGACTTCCTATAAAAATTACTGCCATCAGCACTGCAAATATTCTATTTATTTTCATTTACTTACTCCGCCATTCTAAACTGTCTGTTCCTAATTGTAAGTATCATAAGCCTTTTTGTAAAAAACCATAATGATCTTTGTTAAAAAAGAAGGCCAGAATTTATTAAACATATCGGTATCTTCTTTGATTCTTCTGTGATCGACGATAAATTCCTTGCTTGTTGCCCCGTCATGAATTCGATAATAAATGATAGGTGTATCACAATAAGCAAAATGTGAATTTTTAATCTCTGCACATTTCAAAAAAGTATCCCAGTCAATACAGAACTTCATCTTGGAAGTAAAGATTGGAAGTCCTACCACACTTTTATTATAGGTAACTCCCGGACAGCAGATGCTGTTCCCCAGAGATAGAATCCTTCTTCTCCACCACTTTGAGGCAGCAAGTTTTTTACATCTCATAGGCTGTCTCAAAAACTTCCGGAGCTTACTGTTTATATCTCGCTTTCCGACTTTTCCGCCTTTCAGAGGCAGATAATCTGCGATAAAGATCGACATCTTTTCATCCGGAATATGTTTCAAAAGTTCTTCCACATAATGTTCATTATACACATCATCCTGATGCGCAACTGTCACATAATTCGTTTTTGTACATGCAACAGAAAAATTCCAGTCATCACAAATATCGCTCTTTCCTTCCCTTACATAATAGGGAAGGTCATATTTTTTTGCCATATTCTCGATAAACTCACAAGGTGTCGACGTACAAACGATAATATTACTTTTTACCTTCTGGTTTACAAGCGATTTGATGCAGCTTTCCAGATACGGCGATTCCTTGTATGCACACACTGCAAATGTGTGATCTGTATTTTGATATTCCATTCCATTTATCCCTTCTTAGCAAATGTCCAAAATTTATTCATCAAAAAATTAATCGGCGTTGTGATCATAATATTGATAATCGGTGCCACAGCCTGTGATATTCCCAGGATGTTAACCTGTAAATAAAGTAAAAGAGTACTGAGGATGAAGCTGAATCCATAAGAAATATAGGTTTTTACCAAGGATTCTTTTTTATTGCCACTCTCTTTTGCTTCTTCTTTAAATACGAATTTGCTGTTCCAATAATATGCATTCAGCGTTCCTGTCACAAATCCAAGTGCATTCGCGATGAGATAATACACACCAAAAAATGTAAACAAATAATAAGTTGCCAGTGAAACAACTGTATTACTTACTCCTACCATGCCAAATTTAATAAACTGGACTCCGATTTTATCCCATAATTCTTTTAATTTCTGCATTCTACTTCTACCCTAAGAATTTTTCTACTCTGAAGCGTGGTCTTCCTTTTGCTTCCATATAAATCTTTCCAATATACTCTCCGACAACGCCAAGACCTAATAAGATGAGTCCTCCAAAAAGCCAGATGGAAATAACGATGGTTGCCCAGCCCGAAACTGTGTTTCCTCTGACTGCTCCGATAATAAACCAGATGATCATCAGCGCACTGGCGCATAAGGCTCCTACACCGAGAGTTGTGATCAGACGGATTGGTTTAATACTGAATGAAGTAATTCCATCAATAGCAAAGGCAAGCATTTTTTTCAGCGGATATTTGGATTCTCCGGCAAAACGTTCTTTTCTTGCATATTCTACGGTATCGCTTTTGTACCCGATCAGTGGAACGATTCCACGCAGAAACAGATTTACTTCTTTATATTCAGATAAGGCATCTAATACGGTTTTACTCATCAGTCGATAGTCTGCATGGTTAAATACGATGTCTACTCCCATCGCCTGCATGATCTTGTAAAATCCTTCTGCAGTCGTTTTTTTGAAGAACGTATCCGTTGCACGGGAATTTCTGACTCCATATACAACTTCACAGCCTTCTTTGTATTTTTCAACAAATTTGTCTACTACATCGATGTCATCCTGTAGATCCGCATCCATGGTAATCGCCATATCACACAGATCTTTTACTGTCATAAGACCGGCCAGAACTGCGAACTGATGACCTCTGTTGTGTGCCAGCTTGACACCGCCAATTCTCGGATTCTCACTGTGATATTTTTCGATGAGTTCCCATGTTTTGTCTTTTGATCCGTCGTCTACAAAAATAATTCTGCTCTTTTCGGAAACAGCACCAGCTGTAATCATTGTTTCCAGCTTATTGCTCAGTTCTTTTTGCGTTTCCGGAAGAACCGCTTCTTCGTTGTAGCAAGGAACTACTATATATAATACATCACCCATTTATTCTTTTCCTCTTCCTTAATTCTCTGGATATAGCCCTTTTTCTATCAGAGCTTTTACTTCTCTTACGACAAGGTCTTTGTCTTCTTTATAGGTAACCCCAAACCACTTGTCATGGGATTTTAACACTTTTACCGAAACCTGATCTTTTTCCAGAAGATCTCCGATAATGGTCGGAAGCAGATATTCTCCTTTCAGATTGCCTGCTTCTTGTTTGTCAAGGAATTCAGCAAAACCACTCTCTAAAATACCAAAAAATTCTGGTGTAAGTCCCCACATATTCATAGAAACCGGAGTATCCGCATTAATGATTTCTTCCTTTCCATCAGCTAAAACTGCGGCACCTGTTTCTGTTTTCACGATATTGGAGGTTTCCACGATCTTGGTCAGCATCTGGTTCTCATCCACCTTGCAGACTCCTCGTGTCACACCGCCATTCTCACTCAATGTATTCTTAAGAACAAAGCCTACCATGCTGATCTGCATCTTGTCTGACTTCTCTTCTTCCTTTGTCAGTTCACGAAAAGCTTCTGCATAAGCTTCTTTTCCATAATAATCATCCGCATTTATTACAAGGAATGGTTCTTTTACTACATCCTTACAGCATAAAATGGCCTGACCGGTTCCCCAAGGTTTCGTTCTTCCGGCAAACTTTTCTTTATATTCTGCCGGTATATCATCCACCTCCTGGAAAGCATACTCGACTTTGATTTTTTTCTCGATACGGTCTCCGATAATTCTACGGAAATCTTCCTCCAAGTCTTTTCTGATAACGAAAACAACTTTATCAAAACCTGCCTGTATTGCATCATAAATGGAATAGTCCATAATGATCTCGCCCTTTGGTCCTACCGGCTCTAACTGCTTAATGCCACCGCCAAATCTGCTTCCAATCCCAGCTGCCATAACAACTAATGTAGCTTTATTCATAATAATTCCTCCATTTGTATATAGCAAAATTTTAACATTTACCTCTGATTATAACACATACAAGGTTCAATTAAAACATTTTTCCTTTTTTTTAAGATTTTTCTCATAAAATGAAAATCCCCGGCACAACTCGTGCCGAGGATAAGTATTCCTGTTATTCAAATCGGAAGGTATCTTTCAAACCTTTCCATAATACATCTTTTTCACTTAAATTCAGTTTGGTTCCATCTGTCAATGTATAACCTTCGCCGCTTGCTGTACCATGATATTCTCCCGTCAGCTCCGGCCATTCGATGCCGATTTCCGGATCATTCCATGCAAGTCCGCCTTCATCTCCCGGATGATAAAAATCTGTACACTTGTAGCAGAATTCTGCCAGGTCAGATAACACCAGGAATCCGTGAGCGAATCCTTCCGGAATATAGAACTGTTTTTTATTTTCTTCTGTCAGTTCTACTCCAAACCATTTCCCATAGGTTTCGGATCCACTTCTCAAGTCCACAGCGACATCAAAAACGCTTCCTTTTACAACACGAACCAGTTTTCCCTGAGGAAACTGTTTCTGAAAATGCAGACCTCTGAGTACTCCTTTGGTAGAAGAAGACTGATTATCCTGTACAAAGGTCATTGTAAGTCCTGCTTCTTCCATATCTTTCTGATTGTAGGTCTCCATAAAATATCCGCGCGCATCACCGTGTACGGTTGGTTCGATCACGCAAAGTCCTTCGATTCCACCTGCATTTTTTTCTACTTTAATCTGTCCCATTTTTTCCGCTCCTTACCTAGAACTCAATTTCTTTCAAATATCTCTTCAAAGCATCCTGCCATGTCGGGAGAGGTGTAAAACCATTTTCCACCAGCTTCTTCTTATCTAATCTGCTGTTAAACGGTCGTTTTGCCTTGGAAACTCCGTATTCTTCCGTTGTAACCGGAAGCACTTTCACAGCATCCTCGGCATATTCTGTTCTTCCCATCTCTACGGCCTGTCGGAATATTTCCTTAGTAAAATCATACCAGCTGATATAGCCGCCTTCGTTTGTCGCATGATAATAACCATATTTGTCGGTTTCGATCATATCCACCAGCAAACGTGCCAAATCATAGGTATATGTCGGGGTACCGATCTGGTCATTTACAACTTTCAACGTATCATGTGTTTTTGCTACATTCAGCATCGTCTTAATGAAGTTCTTTCCATTTACTCCAAATACCCATGCAATACGAACGATAAAGTAGCGTTCAAGATTGCTGCTGACCGCCTGCTCACCTTCCAGCTTTGTCTGTCCGTAAACATTCAGGGGCTTATAAGCAGTGCAATCCGGCTGCCATGGTTCTGTTCCCTGTCCGTCAAATACATAGTCTGTGGAAATGTAAACCATCTTGCAGTCAAGCTTTTTGCAAACCTTTGCAATATTTTCTGTCCCTCCGGCATTGATAGCACGAACCTTTGCCATCTTATCCTCATCTTCTGCAAGATCTACCGCAGTCCATGCAGCACAGTGGATCACAACATCCGGTCTGCATTCTGTGAGAACTTTTTCTACTGCTTCTTTATCTGTAATATCTAAAGGAACATATGGCATTGTGGTAACAGCACTTCCGTCCTGCACTCCTGCATATTCCGGTGCAAGATCGGAACCGATGCCCTCATAGCCTCTTTTTTTCAATTCATTCATGACATCATGGCCAAGCTGACCTGCCACACCTGTTACAAATACTTTCATTCGACTATCGCTCCTACTATTCTTATCTGTTGCCATACATTTTTTCATAGTAATTCTGATATTCGCCGGAAATGATTGTCTCCCACCATTCCTTGTTATCTAAGTACCACTGAATGGTCTTTTTGATTCCATCTTCAAATTTGGTTTCCGGAAGCCATCCAAGTTCATTGTGGATCTTAGTTGGATCGATGGCGTAACGCATATCATGTCCTTTACGGTCGGTTACATGTGTGATCAGACTTTCCGGTTTTCCAAGTTCTTTGCAGATGATCTTTACGATGTCGATATTCTTCATTTCATTATGTCCGCCGACATTGTACACTTCTCCGACACGTCCTTTATGAATAATAAGGTCTATGGCACGGCAATGATCCTCAACATATAACCAGTCACGTACATTTAAGCCTTCTCCATAAACCGGAAGCGGCTTATCAGCTAATGCATTGGCGATCATCAGCGGAATCAGTTTTTCCGGGAAATGATATGGGCCATAGTTGTTGGAGCAACGGCTGATGGTTACAGGAAGTCCATAGGTTCTGTGATAAGCAAGAACCAGAAGGTCTGCTCCTGCCTTGGAACTGCTGTACGGAGAGCTTGTGTGGATCGGTGTTTCTTCTGTAAAGAAAAGGTCCGGTCTGTCCAGCGGAAGATCACCATATACTTCATCTGTACTTACCTGATGATATCTCTGGATTCCATATTTACGGCAGGCGTCCATCATAACAGCAGTTCCCTTGATATTGGTATCCAGGAATACTTCCGGATTCTCGATGGAACGGTCTACATGGGATTCTGCTGCGAAGTTTACAACCATGTCCGGATGTTCTTCTTCAAACAATTGATAAATTGCCTCTCTGTCGCAGATATCAATCTTACAGAAACGGAAGTTCGGATTATCCATGACCGGTGCCAAAGTGGATAAGTTTCCTGCATATGTCAGCTTATCTACACATACAATTCGGTAGTCAGGATATTTTTCCAGCATATGAAATACAAAGTTACTTCCTATAAATCCGGCTCCTCCGGTTACAATTATCGTCATTCTTATTTCCTCATCTTTCTTAATACAAATGTTCCTGATATTTTCCATCTAATACATCTTTCAGGTACTGTCCATACTGATTTTTCTTTAAAACTTCATAAACCTCGAGAACTTCTTCCTTTGAAATCCATCCGTTCAGATATGCGATTTCCTCGAGACACGCGATTTTTCTATGCTGATGCTGCTCTACTGTCTTTACAAAATTCGTTGCATCTACCAGTGATTCATGGGTTCCTGTGTCAAGCCAGGTAAATCCCTGTCCAAGAAGTTCCACATTCAAGCTGTTATCTTCCAGATAAATGCGGTTCAGATCTGTGATTTCCAGTTCTCCTCTTGCACTTGGTTTTAAGTTCTTTGCGTATTCAACAACACGGTTATCGTAAAAATAAAGACCTGTTACACAATAATTACTCTTTGGATGTTCCGGCTTCTCTTCAATAGAGACAGCTTTTCCATTCTTATCAAACTCTACAATTCCAAAACGTTCCGGATCATCTACATAATATCCGAAAACGGTTGCCCCTTTTCCTGTTTCTGCATTTTCTACTGCGGCTTTTAATCTCTTCTTCAAGCCATGTCCGGCAAAAATATTATCTCCTAAAACCATTGCCACCGGCTCATCACCAATAAAGTCTGCTCCTATGATAAATGCCTGTGCCAGTCCATCCGGACTTGGCTGTACAGCATACTGAAGATTTACGCCAAACTGGTGTCCATCTCCTAACAGATCCTGAAATCTCGGTGTATCTGCAGGTGTCGAAATAATCAGAATATCTCTAATCCCCGCATTCATAAGCACTGACATTGGATAATAAATCATTGGTTTGTCATAAATCGGAAGTAGCTGTTTCGATGTTACCATGGTTAATGGATAAAGTCTTGTTCCTGATCCACCAGCAAGAATGATTCCTTTCATCTAAAATTCTCCTCTCTGTACACGATCTTGTCTGTATGCAGCAATTTAGTTCTATTATTTACAATTACTATTATAAAAGATGACGTTACGTTACCTTCAAGTCTTTTTTTATGATATATTTAAGGATCTAGATTAACACATATAATATAATTGTAGAATAGAAAAATGCAACATGTTGCAAAAATCTTTCGCAAGGAGGTTTTAAGATGGAGATTCACAAAGATTTTTATTTTGAAGCTGTTCTGAATGACTACCTTCGTAAAGATAATATGGATGTATTTGTGACTGGAAGATCTTCTTAACATTCTTTCCTAATTGAATCGGTGCAAAGATATGACATTAAAGGAAAAGCATATATTGAAACACCAAAGAAATTTACTATGAAACCTGGAATTCAGATTCTCTGATCAAGGCAGATTCTCTGATTTCACATTCCATACTTTCTTTGGAGATCCTGATTTCAGAAGTCTAGCCTCTTGACCGGATTTAATATTATTTATCCTGTTCTCAAGATAGAAGCAGACATTTTTGCACTGTTTATTTCCTGCAGACAAAAATGCCTGCTTCTTTTGTCACATCGTATCCTTTGCCAGCTTTTTGTTTTACATAATCTCTGAACTCCTGGTATCTGCTCAAGATGTATTGATTCTGATTGCCATGGCAGGAAAGGATATATGCGATCAACGGTTCTGCATCCTGAATTTCCAGCTTATCTTTATATTCCTGCCACGAAATTTCATGAAAATATGGTTTCAAGATTTCTTTTCCGTTTTCTTTCCCAAATTTCTCATACAGATTGTCAGCTGACAGTACAATCCGATTGTCAAATCCTTTTGCCAGCTCACTTACTTCTTTCATATGTTTTTTTCCATAGGTACTGCATATGAATCTTCCGGATTTCTTTAATACTCTTGCCACTTCCCTGCAGGTCTGACTCAGATCTTCACAATAAAACAGCATATGATTGGCGATCACCAGATCAAAGGTTTCTGCCACAAAGGGAATCTTTTCTGCATCTAGGATTTCAAATTCGAATCTCTTATCCTTTTGACCGATGTTTCTTCTGGCATCTCTTAACATACCCTCGGACAGGTCAGAAAGTGTTATGCTGATGCTGTCTGGTATTTTCTGTATATTCTCTTTCCAGAGCATTCCGTTTCCACAACCGATTTCTAAAACCTTCAGTCCATTTTTCAATTCAAGATTTCGATAGATCCAGGGGAACCATCCCTCTTTATTTACCGAATATAATCGGTGCAGGCGGATTCGGGAAGCAATATTGGTGGCATTTTGATACTGCTTCTTTACCGCATTTTCCATTCCTGTAAGATGAATCAGTTCCAGCATTTTGTTCCAGTTTACCGTATGATACTCTCTGATCTCACCGGAAGTATCTTCAATTGCCTTTTCAACCAGCTGCAATTGTTCGATCTTATCACGAACCAGTTTTAATTGTACTTCCAGCGAATCTGACAAAAAATGATAATCCATATCTCCGATAGTCATATTTTTGATATCATTCAGCGAAAAACCCAAAAACTTCAGCAGAAGTATCTGCTGAAGTCTTGTGAAATCCTCATCTGTATAAAAACGAGCTCCTGATTCATTTACAAAAGACGGTTTTAATATATCATGGCTGTCATAATATCTGATGGTACGCACGGTGACATGTGCCATACGGGCAAATTCTCCCGATGAATAAAATCCCTCTTTTTTCATTTATCTCTTACTCTCCAATCCCACTTTCCACTAATTCTACCATAGCGTCAAGTGCCTTCTCTTCATCTTTTCCCTCACACACGATCTCAATCGTATCTCCGGACTTAATGCATGCACCAAGTACGCTCAGAACACTTTTCGCGTTTCCTTCCGTATCCCGGTAATGAAAAGTGATCTTACTTTCATATTCCAGTGCCATCTTGCAGAAAAGTCCTGCCGGTCTCAAATGCAATCCCGTCGGATTTTTGATCGTTACCTTTTTACTGATCATTTTCTCCTCCACTGCTCTTTGTCAATGTGATCTGTACATTGATCGTATCTTCAAGTTCAATTCCGTCAGGAAGTGTAACCTGGATCGGAACATTATAGGTTCCCGCTGTCTTGCAATCGTTCAGATTGATTGACACGCTTCCTTTTTCAAGAGTAAAATCATCCAGATCCTCTTTAGAACCACGCACAACAATTTCCAGATCGCCCTGTTCTGCATATGACACCTTGTAATCCTTTGGTGCATTCAGCAGCGCAATGGAATTGTATGGGAATTCAACTGTCTTAGTTCCGAATTTCTCTACCTGGATCTTTATAACGATCGGTACGCCTCCTGCGCTGTCCTGGTCTGTCTTTGCCCAGTACGGAAGATAATTGGCGATATCTACTGTCTTTTCTATTGTCTGGTCCAGACCATCTTCTGCCAGCTCTTCTGCCGGAATCTCAATAGAATCCACCATTGCAAGCTGCTCTTCTGTACCTACGATCTGAATACTTTCCGGCTGGATCGTGATCCCACTGAAATGATATCCGCTGGCAGTGCCAATCATCGAAGTATCAAATTCTACCGGAATACTCTTTGTCTGAAGCATAGTTATCTGAACTTTCAGTCCTTCATCTCCCAGGTTATTTTCAATCTGTGTCGAATCTACGATCTTTCCATTGTTATCATAAAGAATCAGCTCTGCTTCTTTTTCCTCATCTTTAGACTGTCCTGAAACATCGACAAGTGCTACCACCTTGTCGATTGAATCGATTACTGATTCTGGTCCGCTGATCTTAATCTTCTCCGGATTTGCTTTCAGCTCACCCACCTGATATCCGTCTCTCGGTGTTCCCGAACTGGTTGCAGTGATCGGGAAAGTCTCTGATTTTCCAAGTTCAATGCTTACTCGCAGATTGATCGGATTGGCAGTCGCCTCAAACCTTCCTGCATAAGAAGGGATCGATATATCGATCGGGATCAGGGATCTGGTTCTGACATCCAGATTCTTCATATCCGCTGTTGCTCTGATATCATCAGTTTTAATTTTATTTAAAATAGAACGTTTTGCCTTTACTGTTACGGATATCGTCCTGCTGTCATCCAGAATCTGATATGTATTGCCCGGATTTGTTACGATTTCCGGATGTGTCACTGTCACCTGGATTCCGGAAAATGTCCGTTCGTCCACCGGATCTTCAATATTCATAACAATTATCCATAAAAGGACAGAGAATACAAATGCCAACAACTTAAGACCCCAGTTTTTAGTCAACGCCCTTTTCATGCGATCTCCATCCTTTCCATATTTTTTTCAAACGTCCGATCTCCATACTCTTCTTACTGATAGATTCCAGACGTTTTTTCAGATATTCCGGTGTAACATTGCGCACAAGCTGTCCGCCCATCGCTACAGATACATACCCGGTCTCTTCTGATACGGTGACGATCAGAGCATCACTCACCTCACTCATTCCGACTGCTGCACGATGTCTGGTCCCCAGCTCCTTACTGATTCCCATATTGTCTGACAATGGAAGATAGCAGGTCGCTGATACGATCCTGTCTCCACGGACAATGATCGCGCCATCATGAAGTGGTGTGTTGTGTTCAAAAATATTGATCAATACCTGCGGTGATACAATACAGTCCAGCGCGATTCCGGTGCTCTCGTATTCTGTCAGCATGATTGCCTGCTCTACGACGATAAGTGCTCCTGTCTTCACTGCTCCCATCGCAAAGGATGCTTCTACGATTCCATCAATCGTTTTCTGGCTGAAACGTACATTATCTTTTCCTCTTTTATCCAGTGCTACCATATTGGGAACAAATTGTTTTTCCCCCAGTTTTTCCAATGCTCTTCTGAGCTCAGGCTGGAAAATGATCACGACTGCGGTTGCCATGACCGGAAGTGAATTCTGTGCAATCCACAAAATCGTATACATTTTAAAAACTGCAGCCACCAGAATAAACAATGCAACAACCAGAATCCCCCTCAGCAGCATCCAGGCTTTTGTATTCTTTATCCAGAGAATAATCTGATAGAATAAAAATGTAATAATCAGTATCTCAACAGCATCTACTACCCGGATCTGCGGGAAGTACCACGATTCTGATACAAATCTTTTTAAAACCTGTGTTAATACTGTGTTCAACAGTGTACCCCCTTTTCTATCCGTTATTTATACCCCTGTTTTTTATAATATTTCCCTATTTGTTATCGCTATTCAGTTCATTTTCCACAATGCTCTGAATATCCAGTTCTTCCTTCAGGCTCTGTGCAAGAAGGATTTCATCTGTATTGCCCCCAACTCTTGTCGGTCGCTGAACTGCCGGACTCTTTGGCCGTTTTACCTTAGAAACCGTTTTTGTTTTGCGTACTGCCGGTTTTTCCGTCTGCCCACTCTTCGACCTCTGTCTTCTCTCCGGCTCTGTTCCCGCAATCTCACCTGTTTCTTTCCGCTCATTGATATGTTTGACCGTCTTCTCCGGAGCTGTCACCGAAATCTTAGGGATGGCTTTTACATAATAGTAATATTCATCATCCTCAAACTGAAGACGTTCTGTTCTGGAATAATCCACCGAGAACAGGAAAAATTCCATGATAAAACCAATCACGACTGCTGCAATATTTCCAATGATCAGCATATTATAAGAGGTATGTATATCGAATACAATATCTCCGATCACAATTACAACAATATTCACAACCGCACCGGATGCTGCTGCGATTTTCCACGCATGATCTACCGAAAGCCGGCGCACTGTATACACCACAAAAATAGAGATAATAAATGCGATCACAGTGATCCACAGAGTCTTATCCTGGAATACCGTCTTCACAAACAGCGAAATCTGCTTGGTAATTCCATCTGCACTGGTGATTGCTGTTGCCGAAGTTCTCACACATTCGATCATATAGTAAATGATCGTTCCAAATACAATCGGTACTGCTGAAATCGGTCCAAGTACAAGCGCACAGGCAACCGGCACCACATACGGAACATGAAGCATAAATGCTACCGGTGTGACCAGCAGAAGAAGTGCCTTTTTCGGAGTAAATCTGCAGTAAAAGATAAACATTACCACAAAGATCAGTGCCGCTGCCGCTGCCACTCCTATAGACAGTTTGAACAGATGCACAATTACAAGTCCTGCCGCCACATACGCCGTTACAACCGGTGGAAGAAAGGTGCAGATTACTGCCAGTGCCACCGCTACAACCGGTGTCGCCACCGCTTTCATCAGTCCAATATTCTGGTTGATCATAAGAAATGTGACCAGTGCCAGAACAAACTGCACAGCTTTATCAATATAGATTGATTTCATCGCGTATAATTCCTGTAATTTATCTCTCCATACTATCAGATCATTCATTATCGTTTCTCCCTTTCATACATTCTGTTCAGTCTTGTAAGATCGTGATTGAATTGTTTCACACGCTTTCTTGCTTTTTCATGTTTGGTTCCGTAAAAATGGGAAGCAACGATTCCATAAAAAATAACAAGTACCAGATATCCAATTATCACAGCTGCCGCAAGCATCACAAGAAACTGCATATTCAGATTTCCCATCAGTTCATCCAGAAAAGCAATAACTCCGATTCCCACTGCAACAGCATAACCGACCGTGACCCATATGATCGTAGCAATGGTGTGAAAGCTCCGGTAATCTTTCTTATAATAAGAACTGATCTTAAAATCTTCCTCTCCCTGTTTGCTTTCGTACATCGCCATCCTTGTCATCAGCTTAACTTTGCTTTCATTTAACATTTTGTCACCTCATACGTTTTATTCGTATATGCATTACTTTCAGTATAACAAATATCAGATTCCTTGTCCAATACTTACCGTCAAAAAGTATACATTTTCGGCTCCTGCCTTTTTCAGCACTCTCGCCGCCTCGTCTAAGGTACTTCCTGTCGTATAAATGTCGTCGATCAAAACGATATTTTCTCCTTTTACATTTTTCTGCACTGCAAATGCTCCCCTGATATTTCGTTTTCTCCCTTTATCGCCCAGCTCTTTCTGAGGACTAGTCGCCTTAATTCTCTTAACAGCACCTGCATCCATGGCAATTCCGGTATTTTCTGATAATACCTTTGCTACAATTTCTGCCTGATTAAATCCCCGCTTTCTTTTTCGCCGGGAATGCAGCGGAACCGGCACGATCAAGGTGATCTTTCTTTCCCATAGATAAGAAAGAAAATGCTCTGCCATTTCTTTTCCGAACGTTTGTCCGTAAATCCTCCGGTTCTGATATTTCATTGCATAAACTGCATTTTCCACTGCATCTTTATGCACCCAGAGACTTCTGCCATCAACAAAAAGATGCTTCTGCCTGGTACAGTCATAGCAATATTCTTCAGCCGGATCTGTCAAAGGCTTTCCACAGCACATGCATCTTACTTCACCAATATAAGGAAGTTTTTCACGACACGCCTTGCAGATTCCATTGTGTTCCGTAGAATGTTTCTTTCCTGCACTTACAATTTCTCCACAAAACGGACATTTTGAGGGATAAATTAGTTCCAGAATTGTTTCTTTGACCTTTTTTAAGTTTTCCATCCGCTTTTCGGATTTGATTTTCTACATTTTCTGTATAACTATCCGCAGAACTCCCGGATCCGTTCTGCCAGACTGGTATTCCGGTTGTGTTCATTGGTATTCCGGATCATCTCCTGGAAGGTCTGGTCATTTCCGACAATTGTCACACATTTTCTGGCTCTTGTGATTGCCGTGTAAAGAAGATTCCTGTGAAACAGCTGTCTCGGTCCGCTCAGAAGAGGGATGACAACCGCCGGATATTCGCTTCCCTGCGACTTGTGAATGGTGATCGCATAGGCAAGCTCCAGTTCTTCCAGCAATTCAAACGGATACTTTACTTTTCTCTTTTCATCGTATTCAACTTCCAGTGTTTCAGTATATGTATTGATCTCGGTAACAATTCCCATATCGCCATTAAAAATCCCCATCCCTTTATCCACCGTCAGTCCATACTTGGTTGTGATCTCCCATTCAAGCTGATAGTTATTCTTGATCTGCATCACCTTGTCGCCCACGCGGAATTTGTGATCGCCATATTCTTTTTCCGCTTTTCCCGGCTCCGGTGGATTCAAATACTCCTGCAAAATACTATTCAGCCTTTCCACTCCCAGCAGTCCTTTCCGCATCGGTGTGAGTACCTGGATATCATATGGTTTTGCATTGACATATTTGGGAAGTTTCTTCTGGATCAGTGTCAGCAGAACACTGATGATCACATTCGGATCCTGTCTTTTCAAGAAGAAGAAATCCCGGCTCTTATTATCCAAAAGGACCGGTTCTCCCCGGTTGATCTTATGTGCATTTACCACAATATCACTCTCCTGTGCCTGTCGGAAAATCCGGGTCAGCATGACAACCGGAAAACATTCCGATGCGATGAGATCCTTCAAAATACTTCCCGGGCCTACTGATGGAAGCTGGTTACAGTCCCCTACCAGGATCAGCCTTGTCCCCGGTACAATTGCGGTAAGAAGTGCATTCATCAGAGGCAGGTCTACCATAGACATCTCATCGATGATGATCACGTCGGTTTCCAGTGGATTGTCTGCATTTCTTGCAAATCCGTTCCGGCTCGGGTTCTCATCCTCCTCCGGATTACCGTTCACCTCCAGAAGCCGGTGGATCGTCTGCGCTTCCCATCCGGTTGCCTCTGTCATTCTTTTTGCGGCACGCCCGGTTGGTGCTGCCAGCATAATTTCCATATTCTCACTGTGAAAATATTCGATCATGGCATTGATCGTCGTCGTTTTTCCGGTTCCAGGACCTCCTGTGAGAATCATAATTCCATTCCGCACAGCCGCCATGACCGCATTTTCCTGCTTCTCATCAAGCTGCATTTCGGCTTCTTTTTCAATCTGATGGATCTTTTTTTCGATCACTACATTGGCTTCTTCATATTCCAGATTCAGATCATGCAGCATTTTCGCGGTATTGAGTTCCAGATAATAGAAGTGGGACACGTATACCCGCAGACCTTCTTCAGATTCTTTGAGTACGATCTTCTTTTCCATCGACAGATCCATCAGGTATTTCTCAATATCCTTAATCTCCACTTCCAGAAGTGCAGATGCCCGACGAAGCAACACGTCCTTTGTCAGATAGACATGCCCTTCGGCAACACTCTGCTGTAAGGTATAAAAAATACCACTCCGGATACGGAAATCCGAGTCTGAATGAATGCCGATCTTCGTTGCGATTTCATCAGCGATCTTAAATCCGATCCCCTGAATCTGATCTGCAAGCTGGTATGGATTTCCTTCCAGTACCTGATAGGTCTTCGGACCGTAAAACTGATAAATCTTTGCTGCAAGTGTCGTCGAAATCCCAAATTTCTGAAGATAGATCATTGCCTTCCGCATATCTTTTTTCTCTTCTACCTGTACAGCGATCTCTCTTGCCATACGTTCGCTGATCCCACGCACCTCCGCAAGTCTTTCTGGTTCTTCTTCGATGATCCGGAAGGTGTCTTCCCTGAATTTTTTCACAATCCTGCCGGCAAGAGATGCACCAACCCCTTTGATCGCCCCTGATCCCAGATAGCGTTCAATCGAAAGCAGATCTTCCGGTGCTTTGATCTCATAACTCAGCACTCGGAGCTGTGTTCCATATACACTGTGAACCACATATTCTCCGTTCACCTCAACCAGCTCTCCCTCTGATAAATAGTTAAAGTTTCCGACACAGGTCAGATCGCCATCATCATTATTCAAATTAAATACGGTATATCCATTGTCTTCATTGCGAAATACAATGTGTTCTACGTAACCTTTTACTGTTTCCATACTTTTTTCCTTTTTAAAAAGGCTGTCTCTCTACAGAAACAGCCTTCTCATGTGCTTATCACTAGAAATCTTTTTTTCCGTTCATAAACTCCACATACTGACCGGTACCGATTGCAACAACCTTCATCGGATCTTCCGCTGTCATCGTATTGATGCCTGTCCTTTCTTCGATCAGTTCTTCCAGCCCGCGAAGCAGCGCACCTCCACCTGTCAGTACAATTCCACGATCCAGAATATCCGCGGAAAGTTCCGGCGGTGTTCTCTCCAGAACCCCAATGACCGCTTCGACGATCTGACTTGTAGTCTCATGCAGTGCTTCTTCGGTCTCAGAAGCCGTTACCGTGACCGTCTTTGGCAATCCTGTTACCAGGTTTCGTCCCCTTACTTCCATTGATTCATCTTCTACAAGAGGATATGTCGTTCCGATCTTGATCTTGATATCTTCTGCTGTCCTGTCTCCGATCAGCAGATTGTGCTTTTTCCGGACATAACGGACGATTGCTTCATCAAAATCATCACCTGCAACTTTTAATGATGTATTCACAACAGTTCCTCCAAGGGAAATCACCGCAATGTCGGATGTACCACCACCGATATCCACGATCATGTTGCCGCATGGTTTTGAAATATCTATTCCGGCTCCGATTGCCGCTGCAACCGGTTCCTCAATCAAATGTACTTCCCGCGCACCGGCTGCAAAAGCAGCCTCTTCTACCGCCTTTTTTTCAACCTCTGTAACACCGCTTGGCACACAGATACTGATATTCGGCTTCTTAAATGTACGCTTCCCCAGTGCTTTCTGAACAAAATATTTGATCATTTTTTCTGTGACAATGTAATCGGAAATAACGCCCTGTCTGAGAGGTCTTACCGCAACAATGTTCCCCGGTGTCCTTCCAAGCATCAGCCTTGCTTCTTCACCGATTGCTTTTATCATATTGGTATCTCTGTCAAAGGCAACGACTGAAGGTTCTTTCAGTACAACTCCCTTTCCTTTCACATAAACGAGGATACTTGCTGTTCCTAAATCAATTCCTAAATCTATTGACATCACGATTCCCCTTTCACATACTCACCTTATTATAATCAAATCTTTAATAAATAGAAAGTCTTTTTTTCAAGTTCAGGATTTTTTAAGATTTCTGTATCATTTTCTGTCCAGCATCATTTTGATGTATTTTCCTGTATATGAATTCGGGTTTTCTGCCACTTCTTCCGGTGTACCGCACGCAACAACTGTGCCCCCCTTGTCACCGCCTTCCGGTCCGATATCGATAATATAATCTGCTGTCTTGATCACATCCAGGTTATGTTCGATCACTATAACCGTATTGCCATCTGCCGCGAGTCTGCGCAGGATTTCCGTCAACTTGTGCACATCTGCAAAATGAAGTCCGGTTGTCGGTTCGTCCAGAATGTACACTGTCTTCCCAGTGCTTCTCCGGCTCAGTTCAGTTGCAAGCTTGATCCGCTGTGCTTCACCGCCGGAAAGGGTTGTAGACGGCTGGCCAAGACGAATATAAGAAAGTCCTACATCGTAAAGTGTCTCCATTTTTCTACGGATACTCGGTACATTTTCAAAGAAATGAAGCGCCTCTTCTACCGTCATATTCAGAACATCATAAATGCTTTTTCCTTTATATTTTACCTCCAGCGTCTCACGGTTGTAGCGTTTTCCGCCGCATACCTCACACGGCACATATACATCCGGAAGGAAATGCATCTCGATCTTGATGATTCCATCTCCGCTACACGCTTCACAGCGTCCGCCCTTGACGTTAAAGCTGAATCTTCCTTTTTTATAGCCTTTTGCCTTCGCATCCGCGGTTGCCGCAAACAGATCCCGGATCAGGTCGAATACTCCGGTATATGTCGCCGGATTGGATCTTGGCGTCCTTCCGATTGGAGACTGGTCAATGTCGATCACTTTGTCCAGCATTTCCAGTCCTTCAATCCGCTTATGCTTTCCAGGAATCACACGGGCACGGTTTAGCTTTTTCGCCATACTCTTGTAAAGGATTTCATTCACCAATGAACTCTTACCGGAACCTGATACGCCGGTTACACAGGTCATCACACCAAGTGGGAACTTCACGTCAATATTTTTCAGGTTGTTCTCTGCTGCACCTACAACTTTGATCCAGCCGGTCGGAACTGCGCGGGTTACCGGAACCGGAATCTTGATCTTTCCGCTTAAATATGCACCTGTGATCGACCGTTCTACTTTCATGATCTCCTGTGCCGTTCCCTGGGCAACCAGCTCTCCACCGTGTTCTCCGGCTCCCGGTCCGATGTCGATTACCTGATCTGCCGCAAGCATGGTATCTTCATCATGCTCAACTACAATCAGTGTATTTCCGAGATCACGGAGATGCTTGAGTGTTGCGAGAAGTTTGTCATTATCTCTCTGGTGCAGGCCGATACTTGGCTCATCCAGAATATAAGCCACCCCCACAAGACCGGAACCGATCTGCGTCGCAAGCCGGATTCTCTGTGCTTCTCCACCGGAAAGAGTTCCTGTTGCACGGGCAAGTGTCAGATATTCCAGACCTACATCCAGAAGGAACTGCAGGCGCGCTTTGATCTCTTTTAATATCTGTCCACCGATCATTTGCTGCGTTTTTGACAATTCCAGACTGCTGATAAACCGCTGAAGCCGTTCAATCGACATTGCTGTTACTTCTGAAATATTTTTATCTCCGACCGTTACCGCAAGCGCGCCCTTTTTCAGTCGCTGTCCGCCACATTCTCGGCAAGGTGTGATCTGCATAAAACTCTCATATTCCGCTTTCATAGTCTCCGATCCTGTCTCACGGTATCTTCGCTCCACATTTCGGATCAGTCCATCAAATGCAACGTCATAGATCCCTTCCCCGCGTTGTCCTTTATAATAGACCTTGACTTCTTTTCCATTAGTCCCACGCAGTAAAATATCCTGGATTTCCTTCGGATACTGTTCAAACGGCGTATCCAGGTCAAAATGATATTCCTTGCAGAGCGCTTCCAGAATCGCGTGAGTAAAACTGCTCTTATCGGTACAGGACTGCCATCCTGCCACCACGATTGCTCCTTTATTGATGCTGAGTGATTTGTCGGGAATCATCAGGTCTTCATCAAACTCCATTTTATATCCGAGTCCGAAACATACCGGGCAGGCACCAAATGGATTGTTAAATGAAAAGCTTCTCGGCTCGATCTCATCAATACTGATTCCGCAGTCCGGGCAGGCAAAATTCTGACTGAAATTCAACGGTTCCCCTCCGATCACATCCACGACCAGAAGCCCCTCCGCAAGACTTAATACACTTTCTATGGAATCTGCAAGTCTTTTTTCAATCCCCGGCCTGACAACCAGACGGTCTACAACAATCTCAATATTATGTTTGATATTCTTGTCCAATGTGATTCCTTCGGAAAGCTCATACATATTTCCGTCAATCCTTACACGGACATAACCGCTTTTCTTTGCTCTGTCCAGAAGCTTGACATGGGTTCCCTTTCTCCCCCGCACAACCGGTGCCATCAGCTGGATCTTTGTTCCTTCCGGAAGTGCCATGATCTGATCGGTCATCTCATCTGCCGTCTGCTTCTTGATCTCTCTTCCACACTTCGGACAATGCGGAATCCCGATTCTTGCATACAGCAGTCGAAAATAATCGTAAATCTCCGTCACGGTTCCGACTGTGGATCTCGGATTGCGGTTCGTAGACTTCTGGTCGATGGAAATCGCCGGTGAAAGCCCTTCAATACTTTCTACATTCGGTTTCTCCATCTGCCCAAGGAACTGTCTTGCGTAAGAAGACAGAGATTCCATATATCGTCTTTGTCCCTCTGCATAAATTGTATCAAATGCAAGGGATGATTTGCCGGAACCACTGAGACCGGTCAGTACTACCAGTTTGTTTCTCGGAATATCTACATCAAGATTCTTCAGATTGTGCTCGTTCGCACCTCTGATCTTTATCAGTTCTTTCTTTTCTTCTGCCATCTGTTCTTCCTCTTCTATCTCTTCGCTTTACTCCATCTCATTCAAATGCTTTTTCAGCTCGATCAGCTTATCCCGCAGCTCTGCTGCCGCCTCGAAATTCAGCTCTGCTGCCGCTTTCTTCATCTGCTTTTCCAGCTTCTTGACCAGCTTCTCCAGCTCTGCCACACTCATGGATTCCGGATCTTTTTCCAGCTTCATCTCTTCTGCTGCAACCTTCTTTGAAATACTGATCAGATCACGCACCGACTTCTTGATCGTCTGTGGCGTGATTCCATGTTCTTCATTGTATTTCATCTGAATCTCACGACGGCGCATCGTCTCATCAATCGCCATCCGCATCGAATCCGTCATGTTATCCGCATACATGATAACATGCCCCTCTGCATTTCTCGCCGCACGACCAATGGTCTGGATCAGTGAAGTTTCCGAACGCAGAAAACCTTCTTTGTCCGCATCCAGAATCGCTACCAGTGTGATCTCCGGAATATCCAGACCTTCTCGAAGCAGGTTAATTCCAACCAGTACATCAAATACATCCAAACGCATATCCCGGATGATCTCTGTCCTTTCCAGAGTATCAATATCCGAATGTAAATATTTCACACGAATGCCAAGCTCCCGCATATAATCGGTCAGATCTTCCGCCATACGCTTTGTCAGCGTTGTGATCAGTACCTTATTCTTCTTCGCTGTTTCTTTATTTACCTCACTGATCAGATCATCAATCTGTCCTTCGATCGGACGCACTTCTACTTCCGGATCCAGAAGACCTGTCGGTCGGATTACCTGCTCTGCCCGCAGCAGTTCATGAGACTCCTCGTACTCTCCCGGTGTCGCCGATACAAACAGTACCTGGTCAATCTTACTTTCAAATTCCCCAAAGCTGAGCGGTCTGTTATCCTTTGCCGATGGCAGACGGAATCCATAATCTACCAATGTTGTCTTTCTCGACTGATCGCCGTGATACATGGCTCCAATCTGTGGAATCGTCTTATGCGACTCGTCGATCATGATCAGAAAATCATCCGGAAAATAGTCAATCAATGTACATGGCGGCTCCCCTGCTTTCTGCCCGGTCAGATGCCTCGAATAGTTTTCAATTCCGGAACAAAATCCTGTCTCTCGCATCATTTCTATATCAAAATTCGTTCTCTCAGAAATACGCTGTGCTTCCAGAAGCTTATCTTCCCCTTTAAAATAACGGATCTGCTGCTCCAGTTCTTTTTCAATTTCCCCGATGGCACGCTCCATATTCTCCTTGGACACTACATAATGAGATGCCGGGAAAATTGCCACATGCCCGATCACATTCAACACTTCACCGGTCAATGTATCAATCTCTGTTATTCTGTCTATCTCATCACCGAAAAATTCAACTCTGTATGCAATTTTTTCCGAATACGCTGGGAAAATCTCAACCACATCTCCTCGCACCCGGAACGTTCCACGCTTGAAATCCATATCATTGCGGTCATACTGGATCTCAACCAACTTCTTCAGAACTTCATCCCTGTCTTTGATCATGCCCGGTCTAAGTGAAATCACCATCTCCTTGTAATCAATCGGCGAACCCAGTCCGTAAATGCAGGACACACTTGCCACAATGATAACATCATTCCGCTCAGAAAGCGCTGCTGTCGCAGAGTGGCGGAGCTTGTCGATCTCATCGTTGATGGCAGAGTCCTTGGCAATGTAAGTGTCGGATGACGGAACATAAGCTTCCGGCTGGTAGTAGTCGTAGTAGGAGACAAAATATTCTACTGCGTTATTTGGAAAGAACTCTTTAAATTCCCCATAAAGCTGCGCAGCCAGTGTCTTATTGTGTGCTATAATCAGCGTTGGTTTATTCAATTGTTGGATGACATTCGCCATGGTAAATGTCTTACCAGATCCGGTGACGCCAAGCAATGTCTGACACTGATTGCCTTCTTTAAAACCTTCGACTAGTTCTTTGATTGCCTGTGGCTGGTCTCCTGTTGGTTTATATTCTGATACTAATTCAAAATGATCCATATGATTTCTCCTGAATAATCTTCCTAAATTTACATAATTACTAACTTTGGTTAAAAAGTTTATCAAATAATATTCTATTTCTTTTTTTCGAATCTTGTATCAATTTATTATACGGAATAATTTCTAAATACGCTTTATAAGAATCAATATACTTATAAAAACCCATATTATCTGGAGTTACTTTCAAGTCCTCTAGTTTAGCCAGCTTCTTTATACTTAAATCCACATCACATATAATATAACAAAAAAATCGAATATTTTCTGTTCCATTCAGAAATTCACCATCTTTCGTCTTCACTTTTCCCTCTACTATATCATCCATATATTCTTTAATTTGCCTAATTGGATTTTCAGCATCATTATAGTGTTCTCTGCCCGGTCGTTTAAACTCAATTATCGTTATATTTCTATATGGTTGCTCCTCTTCGTCAGTAAATGCAAACGGCGAATCAAAAATTATTAAATCTGGCTCTTTTCCACTATTATTTTCAACTTCTTCCATCTTTTTTATTTTCATATCAGATGCAAGGTAATGATGATATGCCAATTTTTCATCTATTATCCACAAATTATGTTGCAAATAATCTATTATATATCCATTATATATAAATTCCCCCTTTTCATCTTTCAATTTTACACTGATATTCCCCATTATTTTTGTCAAAGAGATAGGTTGTACAACCCAATGATTGGCACAAAAGTTCATTGTATGATTATCTTTAGAATTCATATAATTCTTAGAATGTATTATTTTAAAAGTAGTTCCTTTGATATCTATATCATCAATTTTTATATTATCTCCAATATTTTCTTTATATAATTCATCAATATCTATTATATCTCGTTCATCACTTACTATTATTTTAGGCGCTTTTCCCAATACATAATATGTAAAACAATGATTTAATATATTTTTCGCTATAGTATCTAATTTTTTTGGACAATTCCCTTTGTATTGTTCTCTTAACCCATTTAATCGTACTTTAGTAGTTTGTAAAACATCCGAACTTAATTCCTTAACCTTCATATCATGAACTGCATGATTTGCATCAAATAAAAACGTTCTGCATTTTTTCTTATCCTCTTCGACAAATATACTTTCTATACTGACACTGCAAAACGCTTTTAACCACAACATTCTCCCAACACCTTTACAACCCTTTTGAATCTTATATTCACTAGCATAAGTATCAAAAGAATTATAATTTTCATCATCGAAGCCTATCCCATTGTCAACAATAATAATATTTTCTATATCCGTTTCCCACTGATTAAATAAATTCATTTGTTTATCACGTTCAACTATAATTTCTATTTTCCCATTCGATATTTGAGCATCTTCAATACTTTGTATAGAATTTATAATAGCCTCATATAAAGGTAATAACGGAGTCGTTTTGGGTAATGTGTGCAAGTCAACTAATCCTTTAAAATTCATTTTCATAAATTTTTCCTCCCACTACATATTCCTAATTTATAAATTGTTACAAATAACTTTCTTAATCATTTCCTTTAAGATATTTCTCTACTTCCCGATCAAATTCAGAAACATATTCTCTATCCTGTTTAACTCTAAATACTTCATATTCCTTCTCAGCTTTTTGCATAGCAACATCATGAGAAATTTTCCCTTTTCCATTCAGTACCTTTCGCCTATTATTCAATAAAAACTGATTCGTTTGATCAACCCAGTCTTGCATGCTCATTAATATCTCATCTTCAGCCATTAATTCTGCATAATCAATAAACATTGTCACAAGTCTATTCAATCGCGATGCGTTCAAGTAATTCATCAAAATAGTCTTTTCCAAAAGGTCTGCCGTTTTTAAGCATATCATCATTCAATACAAACCCTTTTGTAATATATTCTTTTAATGTTTTAGTAGCCCACTGCCGAAAGCGTGTAACTTTCTTAGAATTCACTCGATATCCAACAGCTATAATTGCAGCTAAATTATAACATTTTACTTTTCTTTTAACGTTACGCTGTCCCTCATTTTGAACTACCGAGAAAAACTCGGTAGTTCGATTTTCATCTAACTCTTCTTCCTTATAAATATTTTTCAAATACAAGGAAATATTGGCTTATATGGGGCTTTTAATTTAAAAGCATGTCCGCCCTGCGGGCTGCTTTTATGAGTAAGCAGCTGACTATTGTCAGCGGATTGCGAATGTCCTTTTTCTGCATTCATGATAAATCCCTCCATTTGTGACTTTTAGTACGATCACTATCAGCCAAAAATTCGTAATCAGATTCGTAACGAAATGCCTATTTTTGTCTCGAATAGAGGTCATTTTTGTTTCGTTACGAATAAAAGTCACAAAATTCATTTTTGCGGATAAAACAGCACCTGGAAATACCTGATGATACCAGGCTCCGATTCTGTCATATTTTTACTGTTTGTTCTTGTAACAGTCCCTATTATATCAGACATTTTTTTGAAAGTATATAGATGAAGGCAAGAAAAAAGCACAAATGTTCGATTCTTATTTTGTACTTTTTTCTATCACTACTATTCTATTTTTCATCATGCTGCGTGGAAATATTCTTCTATAATCAAGTCAAGTCTGTGTACAAAACACCAGATCATGTTGGCAGAGTCGTCTTCATACGGTTCTTTCCATAACTGTTCAATGATAATCTCATGGGTAACTACCTGTTTGGAGGACTCTGCCAGCAGATACAGGAATGCCTTTTCTCGCTCATTTAGGGTTGCAAGCTCATGCTCTCTCCAGTAAACCGTATGATAACACCAGTCAATCAGAAGTTTTCCCTTTTGTATAATCTTCTGCTTTTCTCTTATCAATACTGCGTCATAGACCGCTATGGTATGGAATTTTTCAAATGCATCCAGATTAACGGTCGTACATTCCCACTCATTTTGTAACCCTTCACAAAGCCGACTCCACTTATCTACCTCATCCGCAGCAATCAATACTTTTTTCATTTGTATCCCTTTTCTTATATTACTTCATTTTTTTAACAGAAAAAATTACTACTTTTTGCAATATTCATAAATATTAAACGGTTCTTCTCTTTTTTCAAATAAGATATCAGCTTCTTTCCTTTGATGAAAATCTGATTTCTGACACTCTTGGTCTCCTTTTTCCTGCACTAAAAAAACGCCACAAATTGTGACGTTTTTTAGTACCTTTTATATTTCAGTGAGATTTCTTGATTCTAAAACTCACTTTTTCCATATTTTACAGTTACCACTGCAACAACTTTTTCATTTTCAAACACTTCATAAATGATAATATAGTTTTCTACAGTCAACTGCCTATATTCTTTAAAAGCATAAAATCCATATTTTCTTTCTGCCCCTCGATATGGCTGTTCTTCCAAACTTAAAATTGCTTTTTCAAGTTTTTCTGCCAGTGCAATTGCATTATCAGCATAATTACTAACAAGAAGTGCCTGCTCGTATATCTTATCAATATCTCTATATTCCTGTGGAAACATTTTTACGGTATATTTATCCCAAATGTTTCCTCCTGAGTTCTCCCAATGCCTCACATGCATCTAATAACTCTGCACCTTCTGCGACTTCCCGTTCTGCTTCAAAAATTGCCTTATCAATCTGATTTGTGCTGAGTAATTCTTCATAAGTTTCCATACTCATAACTACTAAATCTCCATAACCATTTTTTGTAATAAATACTGGTTGCTGTTGTTTGTGACATATTTCAGATATTTCATTTGTATTTCTTAAATCTGTAATTGGTTTTATTACTGGTATTGTAACTCCTCCTTTCTTTGTACATTATTATAACAGAATATTGTACATTTATCAATTTGCAAACCTGATGGAGTAGATCACTAACTTCTTTCTTCATTTTCCAAAACCTTCTGCTGATATCTCATGTCTGCCACCGTGTACACTGTGATGAAAGCCTTCGGATCAAGATTATTGATGTAATTCATGAGTTTCTGATACTCATTTTTATCTACGATCGTAATGATCTCGTGTCTTTTATCTAAATTGTACGCTCCGATGGCATCATAAATGGTCGCTCCACTATGAAGCTCATGCAGAATAAAATTCCGAAGTTCTTCTTCATACTTTGTAATAATACATACTCTTCGTTTCAGATTCTGCCCGAAGATAAAATGGTCTACCACCATCCCATTAAAATAAGTACCAAGAACGCTTAAAACCACCGTCTTCTTATCATATACAAGTGCTGCCGAAAGCGCCACACACATACCGGCTAAAGACATGGCTTTCCCCAATTCGATGTGCAGATATTTATTCATGATCTTAGCCACAATATCAAGTCCGCCGGAAGAAGCATTCATATTAAAGAGAATACTGAGTCCTACACTGACTACCAGAACATAACAGAGGACATCCAGTTCCTGGGTTTTTGTCAGGGAACCGATATTCGGGAAAATCCGTTCAAAAATGCCGATAAATACCGGCAGTAAGATACTGGTATACACGGTTTTCGTACCAAATTCCCGTCCACATGTTATGAATCCGATGATCAAAAGAACAACATTCAGGGCCATCGTGATCACTGAAAGCGGTAAAGGTATAAAATTCGTAAGAATAATTCCAAGACCGGAAATACTGCTGACCGATGCATGGCTCGGCACCAGAAAGAAATAAACCGCTGCAGCGATAATTGCCACTGCAGCGGTAAGTGTAAATAGTTCCCATGCAACTTCTTTGCAATTGATTTGTTTTTTCATTCCCAAACCTACCCTATCATGACATTTTTATAGAACTGCTATTTTACTTCTCTGCTCGGAAGGACTTGCAGTGCTATATATACAAGTATAGCGTATGCACAAAAAAATTGATAGTATTTTTTAATTTATGTAAATTTTGTTGAATCCTGTTGTTACTGTTCACTCCCGTGTCAATCACTACGCTGATTGGCACGGAGGATGCACGTTTTATCTTGAACGGCATCTCGCCCATCGCCAAAGGCGATTTAAAATGGCGAGATGCGTTGCTGGTCACAGGTACTGTGAACAGTAACATCCTGTCTTTTGAATCTTATTCAGCAATTGCATTCCCGGTGTACAACTGATAATATTTTCCCTTTTCTGAAATCAGTTGGTCATGGGTACCTCTTTCGATAATGCGTCCCTGTTCCAGAACCATGATACAGTCGGAATTCCGAACCGTAGACAGACGGTGTGCGATCACAAACGTAGTACGTCCATGCATCAGTCTGTCCATGCTTTCCTGAATAATACGTTCAGTACGCGTATCAATAGAGCTTGTAGCCTCATCCAGGATCAGTACCGGCGGATCTGCAACTGCTGCTCTGGCAATTGCAAGAAGCTGTCTCTGTCCCTGGCTTAAGTTTGCCCCATCCCCGGTGATGACCGTATCATATCCTTCCGGAAGTCTGCGGATAAATCCATCTGCATTTGCCAATTCTGCTGCTGCAAAGATTTCTTCATCTGTTGCATCCAGTTTTCCAAAACGGATATTTTCTTTTACCGTTCCTGTGAACAGATGTGTATCCTGCAGTACAATTCCAAGGGAACGTCGCAGATCCGCTTTCCGAATCTTGTTTATATTAATTCCATCGTAGCGGATTTTTCCATCCTGAATATCATAAAACCGGTTGATCAGATTTGTAATGGTTGTTTTTCCTGCTCCTGTCGAACCTACAAAGGCAATTTTCTGTCCTGGCTCTGCATACAATTTCACATCATGAAGCACGATCTTATCATTATTGTACCCGAAATCCACACCATCAAATACTACATTTCCCTTAAGCTCAATATAATCTACCGAACCATCTGCCTGATGTGTATGCTTCCATGCCCAGCATCGGGTATGTTCCTTACATTCTATAAGTTTTCCATTTTCTTTTTTCACATTGACCAGAGTCACATACCCGTCATCTACTTCCACTTTCTCATCCAGAAGGGTAAAGATACGCTCTGCTCCTGCAAGTGCCATTACAATAGCATTCATCTGCTGGCTGACCTGGTTGATCGGCATACTAAAGCTTTTATTGAATGTCAGAAAGCTTGCCAGTGCACCCAGTGTAAATCCTCCCACACCATTCAGCGCAAGGGCACCTCCGACAATCGCACAGACTACATAACTGATATTTCCGATCTGCGCATTCAAAGGTCCGAGGTAGTTTGCATAGGTATTCGCACGGTCTGCGCTTACAAAAAGTGCCTCATTCAGCTCTTTAAATTCTGCCTTACTTTCTTCCTCATGGCAGAAGACCTTGACAACCTTCTGCCCATTCATCATTTCTTCAATATAACCATTGACTTTTCCAAGATTTTTCTGCTGTTCCAGGAAATATTTCCCACTCTGTCCGGCGGCTTTCTTGGTACCAAATATCATAATTGCAACCATGATCATCGTCACAACCGTAAGTGGAATATTTAAGATCAACATACTGACAAATACACTGATGATCGTAAATCCGCTGTTGATGATCTGCGGAATACTCTGGCTGACCATCTGCCGCAGGGTATCGATATCGTTCGTGTAAATTGACATGATATCACCATGTGCATGGGTATCAAAATATTTGATTGGCAGCTTTTCCATATGTTCAAACAGCTCATTACGCATATTCATCATCATTCCCTGTGTCACATTGATCATGATACGGTTATATGCGTAAGTCGCAACGATTCCGATTCCGTAAAATACCGCAACCCTTTCAATTGCATGTGCAAGCGGTGAAAAGTTCGGTGTACCGTCAGACAGCAAGAACGGTGTAATATATTTGTCGATCAGATCTCTTGTAAACATCGTTCCCTGCACATTTGCGATAACTCCTACAAATATAAGGATAAATACTGCAATACAATGAACTTTATAATCACGGAAAATGTAGTTTATCAGACGCATCAAAAGTTTCCCCGGATATTTCACTTTATTCTGTGGTCTTCCCATCGGTCTTGGCATTATGCTTCACCTCCGTTTTCATCAAAATCTCCTCCGCCCTGAGTCTGCGATTCGTATACTTCGCGGTAAATTTCATCGGTCTTCAGCAATTCTTCGTGTGTACCAAATCCATGAACCTGCCCTTCATCCATAACGATGATACGGTCTGCATCCTGCACACTGGATACACGCTGTGCAATGATCAGCTTTGTTGTATCCGGGATTTCTTCACGGAATGCACGGCGGATCTTCGCATCTGTAGCAGTATCTACCGCACTGGTACTGTCATCCAGGATCAGGATCTTCGGTTTCTTAAGCAGTGCTCTTGCAATACACAGTCTCTGCTTCTGACCACCGGATACGTTATTTCCTCCCTGCTCAATGTGGGTATTATATTTATCCGGGAAACGCTCAATGAATTCATCTGCACATGCAAGCCGACATGCTTCCATACATTCTTCGTCGGTCGCCTCTTTGTTTCCCCAGCGCAGGTTATCCAGAATACTTCCGGTAAACAGTACATTTTTCTGCAATACAACAGATACCTGGTTTCTCAGTACTTCCAGATCATAATCCTTAACATTCTTTCCGCCAACCAGGATTTCTCCGCCTGTCACGTCATACAGACGACTGATCAGATTCACCAGACTCGTCTTCGCACTTCCGGTTCCTCCAATAATGCCAATCGTCTCACCGGAATGGATGTCCAGATTGATATTCTTCAGGACTTTCTCTGCACTGTCTTTTTTGTAAGCAAAATCTACATTCTTAAATGAAATACTTCCATCTTCCACTTCATAAAGCGGATGTTCCGGATTATGGATATCGCTGGTTTCACCCAGTACTTCTGCTATACGCCGCATACTTGCCATACTCATGGAAATCATGACAAATACCATAGACAGCATCATCAGACTCATCAGAATGTTCATACAGTATGCAAGAAGACTCATCAACTCTCCTGTTGTCAACGATTTCACTACGATCATCTTTGCACCAAACCAGCTGATCAGGATGATGCAGGTATAAACAGTGAACATCATGATCGGTGAGTTCCATATAACATTTTTCTCTGCTCTTACAAAAATATCGTAAATATTCTTACTTGCATACTGAAATTTACTTGTTTCCTGTTCTTCTCTTACATATGCTTTTACTACACGGATCGCAGATACATTTTCCTGAACGGATGCATTTAAAGCATCATATTTTGGAAATGCCTGCTGGAAATAAGCCGTTGCATGACGAATGATAAAGAAGAGAATCACTCCCAGGATCACAACTGCCACAAGGTAAATACTTGCCAGTCTGGCATTGATCATAAATGCCATCACCATTGCACAGATCATACTTGCCGGTGCTCTCATCATCATACGCAGCATCATCTGGTACGCATTCTGCACATTGGTCACATCTGTTGTCAGACGTGTAACCAGACCTGCTGTACTGAAATGATCAATATTTGCAAACGAATAGGTCTGGATCTGATCGAACATCTTATTTCTCAAATTCTTCGCGAACCCGGTCGAAGCCTTTGCTCCGTATCGTCCTCCTGCCATTCCGGCAAGCAGGCCACAAAATGCAGCCACGATCATAATTCCACCAACTTTGTAAATATGGTGAATATCTCCGGTATTGACACCCTTATCGATAATAGATGCCATCAGAAATGGAATCAATGTCTCAAACAATACTTCCAGAATCATAAAAAACGGTGTTGCGATCGATGCCGCTTTATATTCTTTTACTTCTTTTAATAAAGTCCGAATCATGAATTCTCTCCTTTCATTTTTTCCATATTGTAATAAACTTTATCGATCACATGCATAAATGCATGTAATTCTTCTTCTGTAATGCCTTCTTCCAACTGCGCATCCATTTTCTGAAAAATTTCTCCCAGTTTTTCATGGTTTTCCCGTCCTTTTTCTGTCAGCATTACTTTTTTCAGACGCGCATCATTTGCAACCGATGCACGGCAAATGTACCCTTTTTTCTCCAGAGTCTGGATAATATTTGTTACCGCTGAACGGCAGATACCAAAATACTTTTCTATATCTTTCTGATAAATTTCCTTATCCTGATGTTCATATAGATAGCGTAAGATCCAGCCATGCATCAGGGCAATCTCATCCAGTCCTTCTTCTTTTACACGCATTTCCAGCAGTTTTGAAATCGAACGGTCTATCCGGTGCACCTGATGTCCTACGTGGATTCGCTCTTCACATCCTTCACACAAATGACTTTCCTCCTTCCACTTTTTGCTTCTTCAAAAAAAGAAAACTGTTCACGAATAAATTGTTCATTCGTAAACAGTTTAATCTTAAACAAGTTTATCACAGATATTTCCCTGCTGTCAACCTGCTATTTACTATTTTCCATCCAATCAAAAAGCTCACAGTTTTTTGCGACCAAAACCGCTGAAACCGGCATTATCATTGTGCAGGAGATTGCTCCAAAAATCATGGAAATACAGTTCTGAAAAAGAATTTTGGAGTTGAGCAACAGCTCAATGGAGTAATTCTGCATTCTCAAATACGCGAATAACAACAGCGATTCTCCCAGATATGCAAACAATAACGTATTAACCGTTGTTCCGATCACATCTTTTCCAATCTTCATTCCACTTTGAACCAGTTTGTTCATTTTGATATCCGGTTTATGACATTTCACCTCATATACGGAAGTTGTTACTGTCAGTGCCATATCGATCACAGCTCCTAACGTGCTGAGTACAATTACGGCTGTTGCAACCTTGGGCATACTGATATCCAGGTTCATATTATAATAGAAAACATCTTCTCCGGCTGCCTGGATCTCATTCAAGCCTCCCGCCCCACTTTTCCATACGACCAGATAAATAAATGCAAATAACACACACATTGTAATTGCAACCGCAAGAAATGCACTCCAGGTTTTAATATTCGTCCCATTTTGATAAAACAAAGTGATACAGGAAATTAAAATTCCTGCACCGGCAGTAACCAAAAACACGGGTGCTCCGACGGCATAAAGCCAGATTGCAAGACTCAGGCACAAAATATTTCCAGCCAGAGCGATCAGAGACATGGCGCCTCTGTCCCCTCCAACAAGCACTATTACTATCATTAGAATCAGTCCCAATATGATCAACATCTTTTTTCCCTCTTTTTCACAGATAGTTTCATCATAACTGCTGTTATGAAAATAGACACTGGGATCGCCAGTACAATTCCGATACTTTCTACAAAGAAACGGCATAATTCACATGGAATATGCAATTTTACAATGGTAACAAAACGCACCTCATTGTTCATCCGGATCAAACATGTAGGGATCAGACCGCAGCCAAACACAAACAACAGCACATTGATCATTGTTCCCATAATGTCATATCCGATCTCTCTGCCCGAACGGAAAAGTTCCACAAATTTTACTTCCGGTTTCTGCTCAACAATCTCGCTTAAAGCCACCGATATGGCAACCGCCACATCCATGATGGCACCGAGTCCTGACAACAGGATCTCTGCATGGAAAATTTCATCCGGATTATCAATACTGCCCAGATATTCCATCGTCGAATAATCCAGTTCTTCCATATGCTGCATAACAAGATCAAATATCCCCATGATCATAAGCAGGACACATAGTGTTGTCAATAGTGCGGCAAAAGTTTTCCTGTGGATTCCATTTAATCCAACAAGCGTTACCACTGCAAAAAAAAGGATCAGTCTGCTACATACACTTAGAATTTCCGATGTGTCATCCGCCGTCCAGAAACCGATCACAAAAATCAGGATATTCATCATTGCTGTTATGATCGTCAAACCGCCCTGCCGTCCGGCAATCCCAAGGAGCAGAAGTGCAAGGAAGCCAAGCATAACAACTAGCATCGTATCCCGCTTTACTCCAATGATCGATGATCCTTTATAAAACACCCGGTCACCTTTATGGTATTTTTGGTCAGCCATTTCTGTTGTTGTGTATTCATTGGCAATCCGGACTTCTTTTCCTTTGTCTTCTCCGTTTAGGATCTTACCATAAAGACTCTGCTTATATTTCGTTTCTTCTGTTCCACGTGTACTTTTGCTTTTCCCTTCTACAATTGTCACCACTTTTGTCACTTTCACGATCGGTGTCTGATACAGCCAGGCATCATTCATGACAAACAAAATTGCCAGCAGATACAACACACCTGCCACACAATAAAATCTTCCTTTTTGGTTTTTCATCAAATATCTGCTAATCTTTTTCCCGTATTCCTTCATGATTCATCTTTTCTCTTCTTATTCTTTTATCTGCATATCCGCATCTGTGATCCTGCAATACAAAGTCTCATCATTTGGTTCTTTATATGTCTCGAACGTTCCCTGAACGATAATTTCTGTTTCCTGTTCCGGATAATCTTCATCCGACAATTCTTCCTCATTTTTCCGGACAAATTCCAGTCCCTGCGCGCAGCACGCCAGCGCATCTTTGATCACGCAAAAATGATAGGTATTCCCTGTCGCTTCATCCTTACTTATATAATAATTCCCGTCGATCCGGATTGTTTTTCCTTCATACTGCTCCGGTTCCATCATCATCTGGTAAACTGTCGCGTAAACCATATCACTGTTCATTTCTGTAAGATCATAATCTACATCTTCTGTCTCCGTATTTTCTGAAGTGTCTGTACTTTCTTTTTTCTTGTCCTTTTCCTCTGTCTGTTCCTTCTGTTCTTCCGCTTTTGTCTGTTTCTCTAATACATCATTAACAGATTTCCCGTTATTCACTTTCTTGTTGCTGCTTGCATTATCTCTGCATCCGGTTATCAAAAGAATTCCCACAAACAATATCAGCCATTTCTGTAATTTTTTCACTTTATTTCCCTCCCGCGATTTTTTCGATCATGCAGCAGATCAAAAAGGCCACAATATCGGCTGCCACGATCGTTGAACCAACCGGTGTTCCTGCCAGGATTGACAAAAGCATCCCACTGATCGCACAGCACACAGATAATACAACCGAACATACCGTTACACTGAAAAATGTTTTAAAGATACGCATCGCGGATAGTGCTGGAAAGATGACCAGTGCCGAGATCAGTAACGAGCCTACCAGGTTCATTGCAAGTACGATGATCAGCGCTGTGATCACGGCGATCAGCAAATTATAACGGTCTGCCCGGATGCCTGTTGCCTTTGCGAACGTTTCATCAAAGGTTACGCAGAAAATTTTATGATAAAATACGATAAATAACACAACAACCACAACCGACAATACCACACACAGCCACACCTGTTCAATCTTCAATGTCAAAATAGAAGTAGATCCAAATAATGTAGTACATACATCTCCTGAAAGATTAGGACCTGTCGCAAATACATTCATAAGCAGATAACCGATTGCAAGTGCTCCAACTGAGATCATTGCAATCGCCGCATCTCCTTTTATTTTTGTATTTTGTCCTGTCCGTAATAATAAAATCGCACATACGACCGTTACCGGAAGGATAAACAGCATATTGTTTGTAATATTTAAAACCGATGCCACCGCCATCGCTCCAAATGCAACATGGGATAAGCCGTCTCCGATAAACGAAAATCTTTTCAATACCAGTGTCACTCCAAGCAAGGAGGAACAAAGTGCGATCAGTACGCCAACGATCAATGCATACCGCACAAAAGGATATCCCATATAAAATATCAGCTTTTCTATCATTTTTTCCCTCCTGTATTTTCCAGAGTTCTTCTCTTTGTATGCGCTCGCAGATAATTTTCTTTCGATTCAAAAATAACTTCCTGACCAATCTGCAGGATATGACTTGCATATTCCATTGCCCCACGGATATCATGTGATATCATAATGATCGTTATCTTGTCTTCCCGGTTGATCTTCTCAATTAACCGATACATTTCTTCTGTCATTTGTGGATCCAGCCCGGAAACCGGTTCATCCAGAAGCAGAATTTTCCTGGTCGCACAAAGTGCTCTTGCAAGCAGAACTCTCTGCTGTTGCCCTCCGGACAATTCTCTGTAGCAACGTTTTGACAGATGAGTGATCTGCAGTTTTTTCATCATCTCTTCTGCGTATTTTTTCTCTTTTGTACGGTAAAACGGCCAGAAGCCAAGGTGATTCTGACATCCGGAGAGAACAATTTCTCTCACGGATGCCGGAAAATCTTTTTGCACCTCTGTCTGCTGTGGCAAATATCCGATTTCATTCTTCTTCAGTCCATCATAGAATTCTATTTTCCCGCTCACCGGTGGTAAAAGTCCCAGTAAAGTCTTCATAAAAGTAGATTTCCCAGCCCCATTTTCCCCGATCACACACAGATAATCCCCTTTCTTTACCGAAAGGTTTATATTCTGCACGACTGTTTTTCCTTCATATCCGATTGCCAGATCCCGACATATAATTTGTGCCATATTCCCTCCTACTGCAAAGCTTCTTTTAATACTTCAAGATTCTTTTCCATCACTGACAGGTAGGTTGTGCCATTCTTCACATCATCCGATGTTGTAGACTGCATAGTATCCAGTGTCAGGATCTTCTGATTTTTCTCTTTGGTGTTCTCAATGATCGTCTTTGCAATTTTCTGATTGGAATTTTCAATCGCCATGATATCCTTTAGTCCCAACTCATCTACTTTATTCGCCAGGAATGAAATTGTATCAAAGCTTGCTTCACTTTCTGCCGAGCATCCGACAAATGCAGCATAATAGTTTAATCCATAATCATCTACCAGATAACGGAATGGAAAACGATCACCAAACAGCAGTGTTTTCTGTGACGCGCCATCAACAACTTCCTGGTACTTAGCATCCAGGTCTTTCAGCTTTTCACTGTATGCAGATGCATTCTCCTGATAAATATCCTTATGATCCGGATCTGCTTTTTCCAGCGCGTCTGCAATTGCCTTACTCAGCACTTCTGCATTTTTTACAGACAGCCATACATGCTCATCATATTCCGGTTCTTCTTCCTCTCCGCCTTCTTTCTCTTCTTCAGGCTCCATTCCTTCGATCACTTCTTCCTCTTTCGCATTGTTTCCAAGTACATCGAGCAGATTGACCACCTGCATATCTTTATTCTTCGCCTGTTTTAACGCATCATCCACCCATGCATCCGATTCGCCGCCGACATATACGAACAGATCACAATCCGATACTTTCATGATGTCCTCTGCAGTCGGCTGATAACTGTGCAGATCCACACCATTGTCAAGAAGCATGGTGATATCCATCTGATCCGCTTCTTCTCCCGCAATCTGACGTACCCAGTCATATTCCGGGAAAATGGTTGTCACAACTTTAATATCAGAATCTTTCTGAACTTTTGTTTCTTTATTGGAATTTTCCTTCCGGCAGGCAGAAATGCCCAGAGTCGCCATCGCAGCGACCAGTAGAATTGCTATATACTTTTTCATGAATAAAACCTCCATTATCTACACTTATTAAAAAATGGTACACCAAAGGAAAGGTATGACTTTTCATACCCTTTCTGCTTTATAAAAAGTTTTATTCAATCATTTAATCTTACCTTTTGATGAACTAACGAAATGGACAAAATGATCCAGAGCCCCGGTAAAGCAACAGTTTCTGCGATAAAGATCACCGGACTGGCGAAAAATCCTACTGCAGGTGTTGTTCCCAGATTCCGAAGGACCTGCTTTGCCTGATGAACGCAGGCACAGATTGGGCAGTCCTTTCCCGTACAGTTATGATTTTCCTCTCTGGCAACAAAAAAAAGAGAAGCAAAGGTTACAAATATAAGAAAAATACATATAACCGCTGCCATACTTTTTTTCTTTCCTGTATCCATCTCCTTCTCCTTTCCCAGATTTCATCTGTTAATAAATTTTATCTATTCTTTCTTACTGCATTCACCGCAGATTCCGTAAAACACGGTACGATGCGGATCCATCTGAAAATCATGATGCTGCTGCATATGCTGTTTTAAGATTTCTACCTCATTGCACTGTAAATGGATCAGCTTTCCACATTTCTCACATTTACAATGATAGCAGTTTTCATGTTCTTCCCCATGATCTCCGATATATTCAAAACAGGCACTGCTCGAACCGTCTATCACATATTTTGCAACCAGTCCCTCTTTCACCATCTTCTCAAGCTGGCGGTAAATGGTCGTAGTTCCGACGGAAATCCCTTTTTCCCTGAAAAAATCACAGATTTCATTCACAGTAACATGTCTTCCCTGTACCGATTTCAGAAAGGTAAGAATCTCAGTCATTTGTTTTGTTTTATATGGTGCTTTTGTCATACTGACCTTCTCCCTTCAATTTGGAAATCGTTTTCATTTTATCACATTATTTTTGTATGTCAATGGAATTTGAAAATGTTTTTCATTTTTGTTTTTCATTTTACAATAAAATTTCCCACATAAACTTTCGTCTATACGGGAAATTTTTCTTTCTGTTATCTTCTTTTTCTTCTGACCACCCTGGTTGTTCCGTGCACCTTTGCTGCCTTGTCCACCACCTGACTCTGCATACGACAATGTGTCCTTCCCCCCTTCGTACTTGGATTTTACTTTCTGACTCTTATTGATGTTCTTATACTTAACAGCATCAGAGCAGGCAACCAAATCTTTGATTTCTAAGTCTATGCCGATTCCATCATCATTAAGCGTTTTGTTGCATAAAGGAGCTGGCTTCTTTTATCCTCCGGATTCGCTTCTCTGATCAGATAGCTTAACCGACAAGATTTTCCATAGTATCTGCCAGCACCTGCGCTCCTGCAAATATGTCTTCCCATGCCGTATCTTCATATGGTGAATGACTTACGCCTCCGATACTTGGCACGAAAATCATTCCCACATCGCAGATATGTGCCATCGATAAGGTATCATGAAACGGACCACTTGGCATACGCATATATGTATATCCCCGCTTTTTGCACACATCTTCAATTGTGTCTACGATTGCTTCATTCATCATCTCTGCCTTTGCATCTTTCAAACACTTCTGGGTACTCTCTACATGAAATCTGTCCGAAATTTTCACTGCCGCTTCTTTTATTTCCCGGATTCCCTGTGCCCTGCGCTCCATATCTGTATCTCTGATGTCGATCGTATAGTCTACTCTTCCCGGAATCGTATTGATTCCACCCGGATGTACTTTGAGTGTTCCTACTGTTGCCACAAACATATCTCCCAGACGGGATGCTATTTTTTCTACTTCTGCAATATAATTTGCAGCAGCCGTCATTGCATCTTTCCGCATATTCATCGGTGTGCCGCCTGCATGATTTGCTTCCCCCTCAAAGCTTCCTTCAATCCAGTATGGACCTTTGATCCCGGTTACAATCCCTATCTGCCTGCTTTCCTGTTCCAGCACAATTCCCTGTTCAATATGAAGTTCAACAAATTTTTCATATTTATCTGCGTGCACTGCCTCTTCCAGTTTTTCCGGATGATATCCGCACTTTTGCATTGCCGCCTCTTCACTGATGCCCTCATTGTCTGTATATTCACTAAGCGGTCGTTCCATTCCAAGACCGGCAATTACCTTACTTCCGACCATACCTGCATTAAATCTGGCACCTTCTTCATCTGTAAAAAGAATTACTTCAAACGGGCTTTTTAATTTTACATGATTTTCTTTCAGGCACTGTGCCACTTCAATCCCTGCTATGCTTCCGAGTAATCCGTCAAATTTTCCTCCATTTCGTACCGTATCGATGTGGGAACCTGTTGCGATCACACCATGCAGCTCCTTTTCATTCCAGTTATCCGGATACAGGCGTCCCATAAGATTTCCAGCTGCATCGATTTCTACCTCCAGTCCTGCTTCCAGCATCATCTCTTTTGCCATCATCCGCGCTTTCGTCTCTTTTTCGCCGAACGCCAGACGTGTATAACCGCCTGTCTCATCCCGGCTCATCTCATTGATCCGCTCTATCCTTTCCTTTAATCGCTCCTGCTTGATCTGCATATCCATTACTCCTTCCTACTGTAATTTTCATTCTGCTCCCACTCTCTTTTCTATCTTGATAGTACATCAAATAGCTCTCAGAATCCACGATATTCTTACCAAAATTTTTCTTCCCGGTTCAAAAAATAACAGAAGCACCGCACACAGATTACTCTCTGCATTGCGGCGCTCCTGCTTCTTCCTTTATTTAACCTTTTTCAATTTCTCTGGTTATTTTCTATTCGAATGACTGCTCTGTACGGTTGATGATCTCATCCTGAAGCGGTTTGCTTAAGTTACGGAAGAAATCACTGTATCCTGCAACACGCACGATCAAATCTCTGTAATCTTCCGGATGCTTCTGCGCTTCCTGCAGAGTCTTTCTGTCGATAACGTTGAACTGTACATGATGTCCATCCATTGCAAAGTAGCTGCGGATCAGACTTGCCATATTGTCAAGACCTTTCTCTCCTGCTACGACGTCCGGTGTGAACTTCTGATTCAGAAGTGTTCCTGCTGTAGCAAGATGATCCATCTTAGCACATGATTTGATAACTGCTGTCGGTCCGTTCACATCTGCGGATTTCTCCGGTGAAATACCTTCTGAAACCGGGATATGTGCTTTACGTCCGTTAGCTGTTGCTCCGATCACATCTCCGAAGTAAACATGGCAGGTTGTAGGAAGCATATCGACTCCGTACTTTCCGCCTCTCATAGTCGGACGTCCTGTGATCAGGTCATGATACAGATAAAATACGTCCTGCATCAGATCATCTGCGTAGTCATCATCGTTACCATATTTTGGTGTCTTGTCATGAACCATACGGTAGATTGCATCGTATCCTTCAAAGTTGTGATCCATTGCTTCGATCAGTTCTTCCATTGTGAAGTTCTTCTTGTCAAATACATTGTATTTAACAGCTGCAATACAGTCTGTAACGGTTCCAATACCAACACCCTGAATGTAGTTCGTGTTGTATCTTGCTCCACCTGCATTGTAATCTTTTGCATTACTGATGCAGTCGTTTGTTACAACGGAAAGACACGGTGCCGGCATATTTTCTGCATATAATCTCTCGATTACGTTGTTTCCACGGATCTTGATATCGATGAAATGCTTCATCTGTTTCTTAAATGCATCCCAGAGCTCATCAAATGTCTTGAAGTCTTTTGCATATCCAAGCTTCAGTCCAAGCTGTTTTCCTGACATTGCATCATATCCATTGTAAAGAGTCAGCTGGAAGATCTTCGGAATATTCATATAACCGGTCAGGATATATGCTTCACTTCCCCATGCACCTGTCTCTACACAACCTGAAGATCCACCACGACGGGCATCTTCCAGAGATTTACCTGCATTGACAAGTTCCATGATCTGGGCTTCTGTATTGTAGAATGCTGGCTGTCCCCATCCTTTTCTTGAGATCTCGCATGCTCTCTTAAGGAAACGTGCCGGTGTTTTCTTGCTGATGGTTACATTAGAGTTCGGCTGTACAAGCTTCATCTCATCCATACAGTCAAGGATCAGGTAGCTGACTGCGTTTACACCGTCTTTACCATCTGGTGTAACTCCACCTGTATTGATATTCGCAAAGTCTACATAAGTAGCACTTTCTTTTAAGGTAATACCAACCTTAACCGGTGCCGGCTGGTTGTAGAATTTGATCCATAAGCATTCAAGCAGTTCTTTTGCTTTCTCGTCATCAAGGATTCCTGCTTCTGTATCTGCTTCATAATAAGAAATCAGATGCTGATCCAGACGTCCCGGACTGAATGCATCCCATGGGTTCAGTTCTGTTGTAACCGCAAGATGTGTAAACCAGTATAACTGGATTGCCTGCCAGAAGGTCTGCGGTTTGTGAGCCGGAACAACTTCCAGGTTGGCTGCGATCTGCTCTAATTCTTTCTTACGTGTAGGATCTGCTTCTTTTTCTGCCATTTCAAGGGCAAGCTTGTGATATCTTTCTCCAAGAATGATAACCGCATCACATGCAATATCCATCGCTTTGAGTTCTTCCATTTTATCGGTAGCTTCCGGATCATTCATGAAATCCAGCGCATCCATAGTCTTTTTGATCTTTTCTTTGTATTCCAGATATCCAACTTTAAAGTTCTGTTCACCACCGCATGTATGTCCAGGTCCTCTCTGCTCCATAAACTCTGTGAACATACCTGCTGAATAGCAGTCATTCCATTCCGGAGTCATAGCTGCAAGGATCTTCTCTCTCATGCTTCGTCCTGACCAGTAAGGAATGATTTCCTTCTCCTGGATCTCACGATCTTCTTCTGTTGTATGGAAAGATACGAGGTCACGTTCACTCATAACTACCATATCTTCTTTGCTGTGGCAGCAAAGTTCCGGGAATGTAGGAGAAGCCTGTGGATCTTTTCCTTTTTCACCAACGATCAGCTCACCGTCTCCCAGATAAAGTGTCTTCTTTGAAAAATATTCTTTTAATACCATGGCTCTCATAACCGGAATCGAATATTTCCCATCATTTTTTCTGTAAAAATCTGTCTCGATTCTTGCTCTTTCGAGATCAATGTGAACCGGTGTTGTAACACTCAGTTCTCTCAGCTTCTGAATTCTTTCATTCATGCCTCTTGCCATTTTCTTATCCTCCTATTTTTGTGTTGGTATACCCTGCATCCTGAAAAAGCTTTACAAAACTTTCCATCTCTTCTTTTTCCGGTGCATGTAAATCAGTTCCCTTGTATTCCATACCCAGCTTCGGATATTTACTGCTTCCTGTGTTATGGTAAGGTAGCAGATTAACCTGTGCCGGATGAATGCCGTGTTTCTTCAGAAAATGAATGGTATCTTCCATGTTCTGCACATTGCCGTTCACTTCTTTGATCGTCGGGATTCGGATGTAAATCCTTGCCCCTGCATCCGAAAGCTTCACCAGGTTATCCAGGATCAGCTTATTGTCAACTCCGATATACTTTTTATGTAATTCCGGATCCATCACTTTTACGTCATATAAAAACGTATCTACATACGGTAAAATTGCTTCAAATTTATCATACGAAACATATCCGCAGGTGTCAATGGTAAGCGAAATTTCTTCTTTTTTAAGTGCTTTCGCGATCTGTAAAATATAATCCGTTGACATCACCATCACTTCCCCGCCGGAAAGTGTGACTCCACCGCCGGACTGTTCATAAAACATCCGGTCTTTCATCAGCTCTTTTACCAGTTCCTTTACCGGATACTCCTGCCCGACAATCTCCCGAATGCCTTGCGGACAGAAATTATCACATTTTCCGCAAAGCTGGCATTTCTCTTTGTCAAGCTCCGGCTTTCCATCTACCATAGTGATGGCACCGTTCGGACAGACCTTCGCACAGGTTCCACATCCGACGCACTTTTCTTTATCACACTGAAGCTCTCTCTCAAAACGCTGTGTCTCAGGGTTGTGACACCACTCGCACTTTAATGGACATCCTTTAAAAAATACAGTAGTACGGATTCCATCTCCGTCATGGATCGAATACTTCTGAATATTCGTTACTAAATTCATGGTAGCTCTCCTTCTTGTCATTTTTCTCTTTAGACTAACGTTTGTACCATAGTCTAAAGATACCAAAAAAACAAAAAATTGTCAATCCTTTGGCAAACTTCTTCTCAAATATTTTTACAATCCTGATCTTCTTTCCTTAAGTAGACGAAACTCTGCACTCAGCTCATCACATATATATAAAAGAAGAGATACTTCACAGACTGTTTTTATCTGCAAAGTACCTCTCACTTCTCTATTGTACATTCTTCAAAATCACACACTGATTACCTCTGGAACGAAAAGCCGATTCAAACTGTGCTCTGTCATAGCTCACAATCCCTTCGATCGGGTCTGCAACAGTCACACTGTCTGCACTGTATCCGATCAGTACAACACAATGATCGTTCATCGCCCAGCTGGCTTCTCTTCCATCTTCCGTATTCCAGCTTTCCATTATCTGACGTTCTTCCATACCAATTGTTCCCCATACAACCACGGGGGTTCCTTCACTTACAAAACGATACAGCTGTTCCGGCTCTGATCCTGTCTCGTCCTCTGCTTTCATTGCATTTCCATTATCTGCAAGATAGCCATCTGCTGCCGTCACGATTGCTCCCGCTCCGCAGCTTAATCCATCCGTCTCTGACTGTGGATTTCCTATAAAATAATTGTAAATATCATTTCCATATAAAGTTTCATTGTCTCCGTAATAAGTGTTGGTCCATCCAACTGTCGGTAAATATTTGAGTGCCATTGCCATCTTATCTGCAGAATATCCATAATAATTCAAAGCCATTGTAAGAGATGTGATCTCACATCCGGTAGGAAGCTCCGGCATCTGTCCTGTAAATGCAAAATCAGAAATACTGCTACTCTCCGGAAGGGGTGTCTTTTTCACCATTTCCGCATTTTTTATCTTCTGCGTCTTTGCTGTCGTTTTCTCCACTGCTGTAACAGACTGTCTTGCTCCTTTGATCTGTTCTAATTTTGCTTCTATATATGTAGTATCTTTTAATGTAAATCCTACGATAACGGCGCCAACCAGTATCCCTGCTGCCGCTGCGATCCATTTTGCTGCACTGCGAATCTGCATTCGTACCTCCGTTTCTTAACACTTCTGTAACAATTCCGTCATATATACTACAACTTTTTTCGTGTTTCGTCAAATCTGCGGGGGAGTTTTCACAAATATTTCATAAATGAGAGTTGGCAGCACAAGTGATTCCAGATAGAAGGATTGCCTGCGCAATGGGTGCAGATCCGATAAAAATTAATCTGTCCTGCTGTTTTTTATCAATCGAATGAAATCCTGGCAAATACTATGCCATATATTTCTTCTTCAGTTCTTCCACCTTCGCGGTATAAGCCTTCTGCTGCTTTTTCTGCATGATCTCACTCTTAATCTGCTCTTTTACATCATCAAGCTTCGCATCTTCGGCTTCTTTCTTATCTTCCACTTTGATCAGATGGTATCCGAACTGTGTCTTGACCGGTCCAACCACGTGTCCGATCTCTGCTGCAAATGCGGCATCCTCGAATTCTTTGACCATCTGTCCTTTTCCAAATTCGCCAAGGTCTCCACCGTTTGCTCCTGACGGGCAGGTAGAAGATTCTTTTGCAACATCCTCAAATGCTTTTCCTCCACTTACGATGGATTCAAGAAGTTCGTTACATTTTTCTTCGGAATCAACCAGAATATGTTTTGCATGAACAGATGCTCCTTTTGCAAATCTTGCTTTGTTTGCTTCAAAATATTCTCTGATCTCTTCATCTGAAATTGTGATTTTCTCAAAAATCTTGCCGATCGCCATTTGTGCAAGGATATCTTTTCTTGCATTTTCCAGAATTGCTTTGAACTTTTCTGTCTCGTCTAATTTTTCTTCTTCACCATATTTTGCAAGTGCATAAACTGCGATCAGCTGATCGACACACTGTTTGCGGAAATCCGGATGGGATGCGTATACCTGCTGTTCTCTCGGAAGGCTTGCGATAAATGCATCTACCTCTGCTGATGTAATTTCATGTCCGCAGATTACTGCTTCAACTGTTTTTTCCATAATTCCTTTGTACTCCTTTTTTCTCGTAGTGTTTCAATTGTACCATTTCATACGGTGTTAGTCAAAGTTGGTTTTATTTCTATGAAACTTCTCTTCATCTGATATCTTTTCTTCCGACTTCATGTTATACTTCGTTTAGGTATGTTTTTTTAGTTTTTTCATTGGAGGTTATTAACATGTCAAACGAAAGTACAAAAACCAATCAGATTACCGAAGGAGTTATCTGGAAGCAATTATTGATTTTTTTCTTTCCTATTGTAGTTGGAACTTTGTTTCAACAGCTTTATAACACCGTAGATGCTGTCATCGTCGGTCGTTTTGTCGGAAAGGGCGCACTTGCCGCAGTCGGGGGATCTTCTGCCGTTCTTTCCAATCTGATCATCGGATGTTTTACGGGACTTGCAAGCGGTGCATCTGTAATTGTTTCCCAGTTTTATGGTGCAAAGGATGAGCGGAATCTGCAAAAGAGTCTGCATACCGCCTATGCTTTTTCCGTTATTCTCAGTATTGTATTTACAATACTCGGATGGGCCTTAACACCATTTCTTTTGAAGCTCATCGATACGCCTGCAGATACACTTGCAGATTCTATTCTTTATCTGCGGATTTACTTTTTAGGTATTTCCGGTACCTTGATCTTTAATATAGGCTCAGCCATCATGCGCTCCATCGGTGATTCTCGCAGACCACTATATTACCTGATCGTCTGTTGTTTTCTAAACATCATCCTCGATCTGGTACTGGTAATCGTATTTGATATGGGAATTGTCGGAGCCGCTATCGCGACCATTATTTCACAGGCAGTAAGTGCAATCCTTGTTACCAATGCACTGATGAAAAAATATGATGACTGCAAGCTTTATCTGAGCAAACTGCACATAGACCTTTTGAAGCTGCGTATGGAATTCCGCATCGGTATTCCAAGTGCACTGCAGGCATTTATGTACAGTATTACCAATATCATTATTCAGGCAGCGATCAATGGTTTCGGAACCGATACTGCCGCTGCATGGGCTTCTTTTGGTAAACTGGATGCGCTTTTCTGGACAGTCAACGGAGCATTCGGAATTGCGATCACAACCTTTGCCGGTCAGAATTACGGAGCAGGAAAAAAAGACCGTATTTTCAAAAGTGTACGTATCTGCCTTGCCATGGCAGTGGCTGTGTGCGGAGGGATCGTACTGTTTTTAGCCATCTTCTGCCGCCCACTGTTCTCAATTTTTACGACAGATCAAAATGTAATCAATATCGGTATTGATATGCTGCGTTTTATGGCACCGTGCTACACTATTTATGTATTTATTGAAGTTCTCTCCGGTGCACTTCGCGGAACCGGCGATGTCCTGCTGCCGACACTGATCACACTTGGCGGCGTATGTCTGATCCGTATTCCGTGGATTATGTTTGTCTTACCGGCACACCATACCACAACCTGTGTAATGCTTAGTTATCCGATTTCCTGGATCACTACCACAGCTTTGATCATACCGTACTATTTATATAGAAAAAACATGCTTACGATTAAGGAGAATTGAACATGGCCAAATCCGAATCTACCAAATACCGGCTCGCCGAAGCAATGAAAACCTGCATGAAGACCACTTCTGTCGATGATATCACCATCCGCCAGATTGTGGAAGTCTGCGGCGTCACACGCCAGACCTTTTACCGCAATTTTCTTGATAAATATGATCTGATCAACTGGTATTTTGACAAACTTCTTCTTAAATCATTTGAACATATGGGCGAAGGTACCACTGTTTATGACGGACTGGTCAAAAAATTTGAATATTTAAAGGAAGAGCACCTGTTTTTCGCTGCAGCATTCCGCTCTGACGATCAGAATTCTTTAAAAGAACATGATTTTGAACTGATTCTGGAATTCTATTCAAACCTTATTTTCCAGAAAACCGGAAGACGCCCGGATGCAGAAACTTCATTTCTTTTAGAGATGTACTGCCGTGGCTCGATTTACATGACTGTCAAATGGCTGCTTGGCGGAATGAAATTTCCGCCTGCGCAGCTTGCAAAACAACTGGTACTTGGCATGCCGGAAAAACTTGTGCAACTCTTCACTGATTTGCATATTTTGTCTTAATTTTTTGTATAAATGTTACACTTTTCATATTCTGTAACTTTTTTTACCACCTTCTTATTGTTAAAATAGTATCAGAAACAAGTGATTTTATCATAAACGAAAAGGAGATATGTATCATGGCAAACAGAATTATGTTAAATCAGACATCTTATCATGGAGCAGGTGCAATCGCAGAGACTGCAACAGAAGCAAAAGCTCACGGTTTCAAAAAAGCTCTTGTATGTTCTGACCCGGATCTGATCAAATTCAATGTTACTTCCAAAGTAACAGATATCTTAGACAAAGAAGGACTTGCTTACGAAATCTACTCTGATATCAAAGCAAACCCGACTATCGAGAACGTACAGCACGGTGTTCAGGCTTTCAAAAATTCAGGTGCTGATTACATTATCGCAATCGGCGGCGGATCTTCTATGGATACTTCCAAAGCAATCGGTATCATCATCGCAAACCCAGAATTTGAAGATGTAAGAAGCCTGGAAGGTGTAGCTCCGACAAAGAAACCTTGCGTTCCGATCATTGCCGTTCCGACAACAGCCGGTACTGCTGCAGAAGTTACGATCAACTATGTAGTAACAGATGTAGAAAAGAAACGTAAATTCGTCTGTGTAGACCCACATGATATGCCGATCATCGCTATTGTAGACCCAGAAATGATGTCCTCTATGCCAAAAGGACTGACCGCTTCAACCGGTATGGATGCATTAACTCATGCGATCGAAGGCTACACCACAAAAGCCGCATGGGAAATGACAGATATGTTCCACTTAAAAGCAATCGAGATTATCTCCAAATCTCTCCGCGGTGCTGTTGAAAACACTAAAGAAGGAAGAGAAGGAATGGCTCTTGGACAGTACATCGCCGGAATGGGCTTCTCAAACGTAGGTCTTGGAATCGCTCACTCAATGGCTCATACCCTTGGAGCAGTCTATGACACACCACACGGTGTTGCATGCGCAATGATGCTTCCGATCGTAATGGAATACAACGCAGACTGCACAGGAGAAAAATACCGTGAAATCGCCCGCGCAATGGGAGTTGAAGGCGTAGATAATATGTCTCAGGAAGAATACAGAAAAGCGGCTGTAGATGCAGTCCGCAAACTCTCTGAAGACGTAGGAATCCCATCCAAACTCGAATCCCTCAAAGAAGAAGATCTCCAGTTCCTCGCAGAATCCGCCCACGCCGATGCCTGCGCACCTGGAAATCCAAAAGACGCATCCGTAGAAGATCTGAAAGATCTGTTTAGAAAACTGATGTAATCAAAAATTTATATAATCTGGCAAGAAATCTAAAATGATATCCACATTCTAAAAATTGGTATCCCACTTGCTTTTCTTGCCAACCAACTAGAAAAAGCAACCCCCACAAATCCCGCCCAAAGTGGAATTTGTGGGGGTGAACTTTTTCTCCCCGTATCTTAGTTGATGCAACCCACTTGAGATATCAGCGCCCGAATCGCCATACATCTTGTTTGGATGCATTGAGGAAGCTGCTCGCATTCTGCATGGACGTCGATCCACAATCATAATCCGAAAACTGATAATGCAATGGATTTTTCAAGGTTATTCCTCTGTTCCTTTTCCCAGGAATTCTGTGTCTACAAGATTCCAGATCTCATCCCGTCCCTGCTTTGTCTCTGCTGAGAAAGGAATCACAACAGTTCCCGGAAGCAGCTTCAGTCCGGTCTTAATTGCCTTTACCTGCTTCTGTACCTGACTTCTCTTCAGCTTATCAAGCTTTGTCGCGATAATGATCGGATTGAATCCCTGATCCACGATCCAGTCATACATCATCTTATCATTCGCAGATGGATCATGACGGATATCGATCAGAAGGAAGACGGCTCGCAGCTGTTTAGAGCCATGAAGATAACGCTCGATCAGCTTTCCCCACTGTGCCTTCTCCTGCTCGGAAACCTTTGCATAACCGTATCCCGGAAGGTCCACCAGATACATTTCTTCGTTGATATTGTAAAAGTTGATGGTCTGTGTTTTTCCAGGTTTTGCCGAAGTTCTGGCAAGCGCCTTCCGGTTCATCAGTGCATTGATCAGAGAGGATTTACCGACATTGGATTTTCCGGCAAATGCGATCTCCGGTAAAGTGTGATCCGGCAATTTACTTGTAATTCCACAGACTGTTTCCAGATTTACATTCTTAATTACCATCTTTTTTCCTCCGTGTGCGCATAAGTGCGATTTTCAGAACCTCTTCCATCTGCGATACCGGAATAATCTCCAGTCCCTTTGTGATCTCAGAAGAAAGTTCATCCACATCTTTTTTGTTCTCCCTCGGTACAAGTACCGTCCTGATTCCGGCATTCTTTGCCGCCAGGAGCTTCTCTTTCAGTCCTCCGATCGGAAGTACTCTTCCCCGCAGCGTAATCTCACCCGTCATGGCAAGATCGGCACGCACTTTCTTGTCTGTAATTGCAGAGAGCATCGCAGTCGCCATCGTAATACCGGCTGAAGGTCCATCTTTCGGAACTGCCCCTTCCGGAATATGGATATGGATATCATGTTTTTCAAAGAAATCTTCAGCAACCTTATATTTACTGCTGATTGACCGGATATAACTGATTCCTGCCTGCGCAGATTCTTTCATCACATCGCCAAGCTGTCCCGTCAGAATAATCTCACCCTTTCCTGGCATTACATTCACTTCAATCTGCAGGGTATCTCCTCCTACACTGGTCCATGCCAGACCACGGACGATTCCCACCTCATCCTCGGCATTTGCCATCTGATAGGTGTACTTTTCTTTTCCAAGATACTTTTCAATATTCCGCTCTGTTACCTGAACTCTCTTTTTATCATGTTCATAGATCTCTCTGGCAGCCTTCCTGCAGATATTACCGATTTCACGCTCCATCTGACGCACACCGGCTTCCTTGGTGTAGTTCTGCGCAATTTTCCAGATCACGCCCTTACTGATCGTAAGCTGTTCTTTTGTTAGTCCATGTCTTTCCAACTGCTTTGGAATCAGATGTTCTGTCGCAATATGCAGCTTTTCGTTCTCCGTATAACTGCTGACCTCAATTACTTCCATACGGTCAAGAAGTGGCCGGGGGATTGTCTGCAGCGAGTTAGCCGTCGTTACAAATGTCACCTCAGACAAATCGACCGGGACTTCCAGATAATGATCACGGAAACGATTGTTCTGTTCACTGTCCAACACCTCCAGAAGCGCAGAAAAAGTATCTCCCTTATAGTCTGTGCTGACTTTATCAATCTCATCCAGAAGGAGCAGTGGGTTCTTTACCCCGGCGCTCTTAATACCGTTTGCGATCCGTCCCGGCATTGCACCAACATAAGTTTTTCTGTGTCCACGGATTTCAGCCTCATCACGGACACCGCCAAGAGAAATTCTCACATACGGTTTTTTCAGTGCTTTTGCAAGTGATCTTGCAATGGATGTCTTTCCAGTTCCCGGAGGACCTACCAGACACAGGATCGGGCTATCACCCTTTTTCGTAAGAGCACGTACTGCCAGAAACTCCAGCACACGTTCTTTAACCTCTTCCAGTCCGTAATGTTCTGCTTCCAGAAGCTCTTTCGCATATGCAATGTCTGTAAAATCCTCAGCCCGCTTATTCCATGGCATTTCCAGCATGGTTTCAATATATGTACGGATCACACCCGCTTCTGCCGGACTCTGCATGGAATTTTTAAATCTGCTGATCTCTTTTTTCAGCTTTTCTTTTACCTCATCCGGTGCATCCAGCGCTTCTGCCTTCTGTGCAAATTCCTCCGCATCGGAAATTGTAGTATCCTCACCAAGCTCTTCTCGGATCAGCTTCAACTGTTCGCGCAGGATATATTCTCTCTGATGCTTATCCACACGCTCTTTCACCTTCATCTGGATCTCATCGCGGATGTTCATGATCTGCATCTCATTGACCAACTTAAAGGAAATAAGCTCATAACGTCTGTCAAAATCAAGTTCTTCCAGGATTTCCTGCAATTCCCGGTAATCCAGAGGCATATTCGCTGCCACCTGATTCACCATCTTTTTCAATTCCGTGATCTCTTTGATCTGGTTTACCATATCTTTTGTGATCTTCGGCATTCTCGCCGCATAATCCAGATACAGATCCCGAAGTCCCCGCATCATCGCTTCCCGGTTGATCTCGCCTGCAATATCCGGATCACTCTCTTCCGGGATCGTAATATTTGCCCGAAGATACGGATCTGCAAATTCTATTGTATTTAAAACCGCCCGCTCTTCTGCAGATACAAGCACCCGCAGAATCTGCTTTGGCAGTTTGATGATCTGTTTTACTGTCGCAACTGTTCCCACACGGTAGAGATCTGCTTCTCCCGGATTTTCCACTTCCACATCTTTCTGTGTCAGCAAAAAAATCTTCTGGTCGCTTGCCATCGCTTCCTGAACCGCTTCAATCGAGCGTTCCCGGCTGATGTCAAAATGTGCCACCATCTCCGGCAGAATTGTCATTCCCCGCAGGGCAACCATTGGCAGACTTTCTGTTCTGTTCATATAGTTTTTTCTCCTGTTAAATAAAAATGGATGCTTCTGGCCTTAACCGTCAGCACCCATTTCCATACGTCTGATTTTCTTATGCACTTTCCGGTCTTGCTTCGATCTTTTCTGTACTCGGTGCTTTCTCCCCAAGTACTGCCTCTTTTGTCACAAGACAGTATTTCAGATTCTCATCAGACGGTGCTTTATACATGATATCCATCATTACATTTTCCATGATCGCACGGAGTCCTCTGGCTCCTGTCTTACGCTTCAGGGAAGTCTCAGCAATCGCCTCCAGCGCCTCTTTGTCGAATTCCAGTTCCACATCATCCAGCTCCAGAAGCTTCTGGTACTGTTTTACAATCGCATTCTTTGGTTCCGTCAGAATGCGGATCAGATCTTCCTTATCCAGAAGTTCCAGGGATACAGTTACCGGCACACGTCCTACAAGTTCCGGGATCAGTCCGAACTTCACAAGATCCTGTGGAAGGATCTGCTGCAGAAGCCGGTCGATATCTTCCTCATGCCGCTGCGCGATCTGTGCCTCAAATCCAATGGATTTCTTATCTATTCTGTTCTCTATGATCTTATCTATTCCCTCAAACGCTCCACCGCAGATAAATAAAATATTGGTGGTATCGATCTGGATCATCTCCTGCTGCGGATGCTTACGTCCACCCTGTGGCGGTACATTTGCGATTGTACCTTCCAGGATCTTCAGAAGTGCCTGCTGAACACCTTCTCCTGATACATCACGGGTAATCGACGGATTCTCAGATTTTCTTGTAATTTTGTCAATCTCATCGATATAAATGATTCCGTGCTCTGCACGTTCAATATCACCATCTGCTGCCTGAATGATCTTAAGAAGAATATTCTCTACATCTTCTCCGACATATCCCGCTTCTGTAAGCGCAGTTGCATCTGCAATTGCAAACGGTACATTCAGAATTTTTGCGAGAGACTGTGCCAGAAAAGTCTTACCACATCCTGTCGGTCCTACCATCAGGATATTACTCTTCTGAAGCTCCACGCCCAGATCTTTTTCTGCCATAATACGCTTATAGTGATTATATACCGCAACAGAAAGTACTTTCTTTGCTTCGTCCTGTCCGATCACATAATCATCCAGAAATGCCTTGATTTCTTCCGGTTTCAGAAGATTGATATCATCATATGCATTTTCTTCTTCATAACCAAGTTCATCTTCAATGATCTCAGTACATACATCCACACACTGGTCACAGATAAACACCCCATTTGGTCCGGCGATCATCTTGCGTACCTGACTCTGTGGTTTATTGCAAAAAGAACATCTTACGATTTCTTCATATTTTCCTGCCATATTCTTACCTCGCACTTTTTTACACGTAAAGGGAATGTCCCAATAAGGACATTCCCTTTTCCCGTTAACGGCTTGTAATAACCTTATCAATCAATCCATATGCCAAAGCTTCTTCGGCAGTCTTCCAGTTATCTCTTTCCGTATCTGCACAAATTGTCTCATAACTCTGACCTGTATTTGCAGCCATCAATCTGTTCATTCTTTCTCTGATCTTCAGAATATGCTGTGCATTGATCTCAATCTCGGTTGCCTGACCCTGTGCACCGCCTGAAGGCTGGTGAATCATGATCTCTGCATTCGGAAGGGCATATCTCTTTCCCTTTGCTCCGCCTGCGAGAAGGAAGGCTCCCATACTTGCAGCCATTCCCATACACATCGTAGAGACGTCACATTTGATGTAATTCATAGTGTCGTAGATCGACATACCCGCTGAAATCGATCCGCCAGGACTGTTAATATAAAACTGGATATCCTTTTCTGGATCTTCTGCTTCCAAAAACAGCAGCTGCGCTACGATCAGGCTCGCTGATGCATCATTCACTTCAGTATCCAGGAAAATGATTCTGTCTTTTAAAAGTCTTGAATAAATGTCGTAAGAGCGTTCTCCACGGCTTGTCTGTTCAACGACATAAGGTACTAAACTACTCATGTAACACTCCTCCTGCTATATTAAAGTATGAAACAGATACTTATTTTTCTACGGCATTGTCAACTACAAATGTAATTGCTTCCTGAACTGCCATATCCTGCTTCATCTGTTCTTTTTCTTTGTCGCCCATAAAGCTCTTAAGCTTGTCAGCTTCCATCTGGTAAGCTTCTGCCATCTTAGCGATCTCTTCGTCTAATTTTTCATCTGTGATTTCGATGTTTTCTGCTTTTGCAATTGCTTCAAGAACAAGTCTTGTCTTGATTCTCTTCTCAGCCTGCGGACGAAGTTCATCCATCATCTTGTCAGCTGTCATGCCTGTGAACTGCATGTACTGGTCAAGAGTCAGTCCCTGCTGCTGCATTCTCTGAGCGAATTCATCAAGCATCTGTCTTGCCTGTGTATCAACCATAGCTTCCGGAAGATCCATCTTAGCTGATTCGATGATCGCATCTACAGCTGCATCTTCCTGTGCTCTCTTGCCATCGTTTACTTTCTGCTCTTTGATCTTAGCTTTGATATCAGCTTTTAATTCATCAAGAGTATCGAATTCTGATACTTCTGAAGCAAATTCATCATCAAGCTCCGGAAGTTCTTTTGCTTTGATCTCATGAACTGTGCATTTGAATACAGCTTCTTTTCCTTTGAGGTCTTCTGCATGGTAATCTTCCGGGAATGTAACCTTAACTTCAACTTCTTTTTCTGGTTCTGCACCGATCAGCTGTTCTTCAAATCCTGGAATGAAAGATCCTGAACCGATTGTCAGCGGATAGTTTTCTCCTTTTCCACCTTCAAAAGCTTCTCCGTCTACAAATCCTTCAAAATCAAGGACAACTTCGTCTTTATCCTGTACCGGACGTCCTTCTACTGTGATTGTTCTTGCGTTCTTAAGCTGTTCTTCCTCAAGCTTAGCGTCGATTTCTTTCTGTGTTACGCGGTTAGAATATTTCGGAACTTCGATTCCTTTGTATTCGCCAAGTTCTACTTCCGGCTTTGTAGCTACTTCAGCTGTGAAGATGAACGGTTTTCCTTTTTCGATCTGTGTTACATCGATCTTCGGCTGAGATACGATCTCAAGTCCGCTTTCATCGTATGCTTTTGAATATGCTTCCGGAATCAGAGCGTTTGCTGCATCATCATAGAAGATTTCCGGTCCGTACATCTTTTCGATGAGCTGGCGCGGAACTTTTCCTTTACGGAATCCAGGAACATTAATTCTGCTTTTCTGTTTCTGGTATGCTTTCTGAAGTGCTCCTTCTAATTCTTCTGCTGAAACTTCGATTGTGAGTTTCGCCATATTGTGTTCTAACTGTTCAACTTGTAAACTCATTACCATTTCCTCCTAAATTTACATATGCAAAAAGTCGACAGACTTATCTACATTACAATCATTTTACAAGTATAGCACAACTTCTACAGTTTATCAAGCTCTAAAATTCGTTCTATAAAGCCATTTAATTCCTCATCACCGATCGACCAGGTATTCCGCCCTTTTTGCGTCACGGTAAAGGTATATTCCTGCTTCTCTCCATACTGCATATCAAGATAAGAACTTCTTAAAAGGCTGTATGCACCGGTCATGTAATCCAACACCATTGCCTCTTTGATTTCTTCATCTGTTCCGCTGTACTTTCCTGCATCTTTGTCTGCCTGGATCTTCTCGGACTCTTCCTTCAGCTTCGGCATGAAGCGGGTAAATACATCCACCGACTGGTACTTTACCGTCACCTCACAGGTCTTACTCCCTGTCTTTTTTACACCACTTACCTGATAACGGACAGAACTAAAGATCTCTTTGATCAATACACCATATGTCTCAGAAAAGTCATTTTCCGTCTCCACACCATTTAGCAGACAGTCCTGGACAAAAGCATTGATCCCGTTCTCATAGACCTTTTTCAGATCACTGTCTGATGCTCCGAGGATTTCTTTTGCTTCCTGGGTTTGTCCCTGAAAAGTCAGATCCAGGTTCGCCTGCACATATTTTTCCGCCTTTCCTTCATTGATCCCACATCCGGCAAACAGTGTAGTCAAAAGCAACACTGCCAGAAACACACTGCCTGCTTTTCTCTTTTTCCAGAAACTACCGTTCATAGACTACCTGCTTTGAAATGGTATCTGCGCTTTCTTTATCCCGCAGCTCGCTGATCAGCGCAAGTGCAAAATCGATCGCGGTTCCAAGTCCCCGGCTGGTTGTGATATGTCCATCTGTCACTGCCGGCTGACAGGTAACTTCCGCTCCGGTAAGTCCTTCTTCCATTCCCGGATAGCAGATTGCCTTCTTTCCTTTCAGGATTCCCATTCCGCCAAATACGGTCGGTGCCGCACAGATTGCAGCCAGATATTTTTTTTCTTCATTATGTTTTAAGATCAGCTTTTCAAGACCTTTGTGTTCTTTTAAATGGATTGTTCCCGGCATCCCCCCCGGAAGCACCAGCATCTTCACCTCTGAAAAATCTGTATTTTCAAACAAGCTGTCTGCTTTTACTATAATTCCGTGTGCCCCCTGGATCTCTTCCTGTCCCATGATGGAAACGGTTCTGGTCTCGATCCCGGCTCTTCTTAAAAGATCAACGACCGTAAGACCTTCAATTTCTTCAAATCCATCTGCAAGAAATACACATACTTCACTCATAATCTTGTCCATCCTTTCTTTTTCCTGATGTTCCCCATTGTAACAGAAGCCTGCAAAAATGGCAACTTTCTGCCTTGTCTCCCCCGAAAAACTCCGCTATACTGTTAATGAATATATAAGGAGGGCTTTCCCATGGAAATAGAACGCAAATATCTGATTCATAAGCTTCCGGATCACCTTGAAGCTTATCCGCACCGCACACTTGAGCAGGCTTATCTATGCACCGAACCGGTTGTCCGTGTCCGCAGGGATGCTGATGACTACATCCTGACCTACAAATCCAAAGGTCTGATGATTCGTGAAGAACATAATCTTCCTCTTACCGAGGAAGCCTACCGCCATCTGCGCGAAAAGGCAGACGGGCGCATTATCACAAAAGAACGCTACTGCATCCCTTACGGAGATCATCTCACGATCGAGCTTGATGTCTTCGCCGGTGATCTCGCCCCACTTCTCCTTGCCGAAGTCGAATTCTCTTCCGAAGAAGAGGCAAATTCCTTTACCCCGCCGGATTGGTTTGGTGAGGATGTCACCTTTTCCAGCAAATATCATAACAGTACACTGAGTCAGAAAAAGGATTGAGAAATTTCCCAATCCTTTTTTCTTCCGCAAATGCTCCATCCGGTACATTTGCGACCACATTCTTTTTATTAGTCTTCCAGACCAAATCCGTCATGGATTGCAACCAGTGCACGGTCTGCATCTTTTTCATCGATCAGAACCGTGATACGGATCTCTGATGTAGAAATCATATTGATATTGATATTGGAATTGCTAAGTGATTCAAACATGGTCGCAGCAACGCCCGGATTGCTGAGCATTCCGGCTCCTACGATCGATACCTTTGCAACTTTTTCGTTATAATTCATCTCTTTGATCGTAAGGGCTTCTTTTCTGGCTTCCAGAACTTCCATTGCCTCTTTAAGATCATCCTGTGATACAGTAAACGTAATGTCTTTTGTTCCGTCACGTCCAACTGACTGAAGAATAATATCTACGTTAATATTATGCTTTGCAAGTGTATTGAAAATCTTAAATGCAGTACCTGGTTTGTCTTCTACACCCATTACTGAAATTCTCGCTGTATTTTTATCTGCCGCAACGCCGGTAATTAACATTTTTTCCACCTTTGCTACCTCCTTGACCAGGGTTCCTTCTTCTGTGTTCAGGCTGGAACGTACAACCAGCTCAACCCCGTATTTTTTCGCCATCTCTACAGAACGATTATGTAAAACCTTTGCCCCTGATGTTGCAAGCTCCAGCATCTCATCGTAGGTGATCTCTTCGATTTTGCGTGCATTCGGTACCACTCTCGGGTCTGCAGTGTAAACACCGTCTACGTCTGTATAAATCTCGCATTTGTCTGCATGCATTGCAGCCGCAAGTGCCACAGCTGTCGTATCGGATCCACCTCTTCCAAGTGTGGTATAGTCTCCATAATGGTTGACTCCCTGGAATCCGGTTACGATCACGATCTTACGGTTCTCCAGTTCGTGGGTGATACGGTCTGTATCCACTCTTTTAAATCTTGCATTTCCGTTCCGCGCCGTAGAATGCATCTTTACCTGGAATGCATTCAGCGAGATTGCCGGAACATTCAAAAACTGAAGTGCCATTGCCATCAGTGCCACAGATACCTGCTCTCCCGTGGTAAGGAGCATATCAAGTTCTCGTTTTGATGGATACGGATTGATCTCGGCTGCCTTCTCAAGCAGTTCATCTGTTGTATCTCCCATTGCAGAGAGAACAACGATCACATCATTCCCCATCTGATACTCTTCTGCGCAGCGTCTTGCCACATTAAAGATCCTCTCTTTATCTGCAACCGAACTGCCGCCAAATTTCTTAACTACCAGCATAATTTCCTCCTACAGTTCCTGCATTTTTATACTTCTTCTTCTACTCTTATCATATGCAGAATTTCCGGATAAGCTTTTGCTTTTTCCTCATATTCTCCCTCGGTCATCACCGGTGTGACAAAACCGAATTCTCCATTGACTCCTGCCTCTACAAATCTTACTTCACCAAAATCATTGCCGATTCGTTCTTTGAGCGCATCCTCATTTCCACGGATTCGCACCAGGAACTTCTTGCTGGTCTTGCTTCTGTCTTCCAATGTAAGCTTTTCTTCGCTCCAGAAATTCATGATATCTCTGCCCTGATTCTGTACAACTGCCACAATGTCAGCCACAACCGCACTTGCAGTCGGAAGCTTTCCTGCCCCACTTCCGTAGAACATCGCATCTCCCAGCATATTCCCCTTTACAAATACGGCATTAAATACACCATTCACACTGTAAAGCGGATGTTCTGCATGAAGAAGCACCGGTGCAACTCCCGCATAAAGAGTTCCATCCACATGCTTACATTCAGCAAGAAGTTTGATATTCATTCCCAGAGCCTTTGCATACTGCATATCTTCTGTTGTGATCTTTGTAATACCTTCTGTATATATATCTTCAAAATCCACATATTTTCCTGAGATGATCGATGCAAGGATCGCGATCTTCCGGCATGCATCCTGTCCTTCCACATCAGCAGTCGGATCTGCCTCTGCAAATCCATTCTTCTGTGCTTCCCGGAGAACCTCTTCATAGTTTGCTCCCTCGTAGAACATCCTGGTCATCATGTAATTGGTTGTTCCGTTCAGGATTCCTGCAATTTCTTCGATCTCATCACCTGTCAGCGATGATCCAAGTGCCCGGAGGATCGGAATCCCCCCTCCCACACTTGCTTCAAAAAGGAAATTCACATTCTTTTCCCGTGCTTTTTTAAGAAGTGCGGATCCATGTTTGGCAACCAGCGCCTTATTGGATGTCACAACACTTTTTCCTGCTTCCAGCGCTTTTCTGACAAAGGTATTCGCCGGTTCCACACCGCCCATTACTTCTACTACAATTCCAATCTCCGGATCATTCAGGATAATCTCATAATCATGAACAATCTTTTCCTGGATCTTATCTCCCGGGAAATCCCTCAGATCCAGCACATATTTTACTTTAATTTCTTCTTTTGCCCGTGACGCGATCAGCTTCTGATTTACATCCAGAACCTCTACCACACCAGAACCTACGGTACCATAACCCAATACTGCAATCTTCATCTTTTTGTCTACTCCCTGCCTACGATTTTCAAATAATGCACACCTGAATGCTGTTCAATCTCTTCCACCATTTCCGACAGATTCTTCGTTGTCTGCAGCACCTCCACACTGAGCGTCAGTGTTGCCACCCCGTTGATCGGAATACTCTGGTGAATGGTCAGGATATTCGCCTGATACCTTGCCACCGCGTTTAAAAGCTCTGCCATAACCCCCGGTGTATCATCAAGCTGAATAACCATCGTAACAGTCCTTCCTTTTTCATTTTCGTGAAATGGGAAAATATCATCCTTATATTTATAGAAAGAACTTCTGCTGATACCGATCTCTTCTGTCGCTTCCTGAATAGTCATTCCACGTCTGGTTGCGAGCAGTCTCTTTGTCTCGACAACCTTTATGAGCACCTCCGGCACTGCTTTTTTCTTTACCACATAGTACTTTGTATTATCCATTGTTACTCCTCTGTTTCAGATAAGCATTGATAAATGGATCCAGCTCCCCATCCAGAACTGCACTTACATTTCCGGTCTCTTCACCGGTACGGTGATCCTTGACCAGATTGTAAGGATGTAAAATATAGGATCGGATCTGGCTTCCAAAATTGATATCCTGAACTTCCCCCCGGATACCGGATACCTTTTCTTCCTGCTCCTGCTTTTTCAAAAGATACAGCTTGGCTTTCAACATCTGCATCGCTTTGTCCTTATTAAAAAGCTGCGAACGTTCATTCTGGCACTGCACTACGATTCCTGTCGGAAGATGCGTGATCCGCACCGCAGACGAAGTCTTGTTGATATGCTGTCCTCCGGCTCCGCTCGAACGGTAGGTATCGATCCGCAGGTCGTCGTCATTCAGCTCAATGTCAATATCATCTTCAATATCCGGTATCACATCACAGGATGCAAAAGATGTCTGCCTCTTGCCTGCTGAATTGAACGGAGAAATACGCACCAGACGGTGCACTCCCTTTTCTGACTGAAAATAGCCATATGCATTATCTCCCGTTACTTCAAACGTGATTCCTTTCAGTCCGGTAATATCTCCGTCCTGATAGTCCAGCACGGTTATCTGAAATCCTTTTGACTGTGCATATCTTGTATACATACGATACAGCATATTTGCCCAGTCACAGCTGTCTGTTCCTCCGGCTCCTGCATGCAGTGTCACGATTGCATTGCAGGAATCATATTCTCCCGAAAGAAGCGTCCGGATCCTGAGATCTTCAAATTCTTTTTCAAATTTAGCGATCTCACGCTGGATCTCTTTGATCATCTCCCGGTCTTCTTCCTCTTCCGTAAGTTCGATCAGTGCATTGATATCTTCATATGAACTTTCCAGATCCCGGACCTCCTTCACACAGTCCTGCATTTTCCGGAGTTCTTTCATGATCCTCTGCGAAAGCTCTGTCTTGTCCCAGAACCCCGGTTCTTCTATCTTTCTTTCCAGCTCTTCAATCCGTTTTTCTTTGCCTGCCAGGTCAAAGTGAATCCCTCATTTCCTTCAGGGGTTCTTCATACGCATTTAATGTCTGCTTAAATCCGTCTAATTCAACCACTGTATCACCTCAAATCTCATAAAATTATATAAAAATCCAAACAGTCGTATTTATTTTCTTCCACAGCACTGTTTGTATTTCTTGCCGCTTCCACACGGGCATGGATCATTTGGATATATCTTTTTCTCGGCACGTACCTTTGGTCCCTTCGCAACGCTGTCATCTTTATTGGTACCGGTTACCTTTGCAACCTGTTCTCTTTCAACCTTCTGTTCTACATTGACATGGAAGAGAAGTCTGACTGTATCCACTTCGATTGCACGTGTCATTTCACCGAACATATCATATCCGATCATCTTGTATTCAACCAAAGGATCTCTCTGTCCGTAAGCCTGCAGACCGATTCCCTGACGTAACTGATCCATATCATCAATGTGATCCATCCATTTTGCATCGATCACACGCAGAAGGAACACACGCTCCACCTCACGCAGATGCTCTGCTTCCGGGAACTGTGCTTCTTTTTCTTCGTATGCTTTTGCAGCACGTTCTTTCAGGAGATGCTTGATCTCTTTTGGCTCTTTATCCTTTGCATCCTCCTCCGTAACCGGCGGAAGCGTTGGAATCACATCCAGAAGGTCACGGTTCATTGCTCCAAGATCCCATTCTTCAAAATCCTGTTCCTCAGAAAGATTGGCATCGACAGTATTTTCCACAAAGTCTGTGATCATATGGAAGATAGAATCTCTCATATTCTCACCGTCAAGGACTCTGCGTCTTTCATCGTAGATGATCTCTCTCTGTTCGTTCATTACCTGGTCATATTCAAGCAGGTTCTTACGAATACCAAAGTTATTGCTCTCAATCTTCTTCTGAGCCTTCTCAATCGCACTTGAAAGCATCTTGTGCTCGATCTGTTCTCCTTCTTCTACTCCAAGCTTGGTAAATACATCCATCAGTCTCTCGGAACCGAACAGACGCATCAGGTCATCCTCCAGAGAAATATAGAATCTGGATTCTCCCGGATCGCCCTGACGTCCGGCACGTCCACGCAACTGGTTGTCAATACGACGGGACTCATGACGTTCTGTACCGATGATCTTCAGTCCGCCGGCTGCTCTTGATTCTTCATCAAGCTTGATATCCGTACCACGGCCTGCCATGTTGGTTGCGATCGTAACAGCCCCATGCTGTCCTGCCTGTGCAACGATCTCAGCCTCCAATTCATGGAACTTGGCATTCAGTACATTATGTTTTACGCCGCGTTTACTGAGCATCTTACTGAGGAGCTCGGAAGTTTCGATCGTGATCGTACCAACCAGAACCGGCTGTTCTTTTTCATGCGCTTCACAGATTGCATCAATAACTGCGTTAAATTTCTCTTTCTTTGATTTGTAAACGGCATCCTCCAGGTCAATTCTCTGTACCGGAACATTCGTCGGAATCTCAATAACGTCCATTCCGTAAATATCACGGAACTCCTGTTCCTCTGTGAGGGCTGTACCTGTCATACCGGATTTCTTCTCATATTTATTAAACAAATTCTGGAATGTAATGGTAGCCAGAGTCTTGCTTTCTCTCTTGACCTTTACATGCTCTTTTGCTTCGATTGCCTGATGAAGTCCGTCAGAATAACGGCGTCCCGGCATGATACGTCCGGTAAATTCATCAACGATCAGGACCTCATCATCTTTTACTACATAATCCTGGTCACGGAACATCAGATTATGTGCACGCAGTGCCAGAATGATGTTGTGCTGGATCTCCAGGTTCTCCGGGTCAGCAAGGTTCTCAATATGGAAGAACTTCTCAACCTTCTTCACACCCTCTTCGGTCAGGTTGATATTCTTTTCTTTTTCATTGACAATGAAGTCTCCGGTCTCTTCGATCTCTTCTCCCATAATGGCATTCATCTTAGAGAATTCCCCGCTTGCTTCACCTCTCTCCAGCTGTCTTGCCAGAACATCACATGCTTCGTAAAGTCTGGTTGACTTTCCGCTCTGTCCGGAAATGATAAGCGGTGTTCTCGCTTCATCGATCAGAACTGAGTCAACCTCATCGATAAGTGCATATTTCATACCGCGCTGTACCAGCTGTTCTTTATAGATAACCATGTTATCACGGAGGTAATCGAAACCAAGTTCATTATTCGTCACATAAGTGATATCGCAATTATACGCTGCACGTCGTTCATCATTATCCATCTGGTTCAGAACAACTCCAACAGTCAGTCCCAGGAATTCATGAACCTTTCCCATCCACTCAGCATCACGCTTTGCCAGATAGTCGTTGACTGTTACAATATGCACCCCTTCTCCGGTCAGTGCATTTAAGTATGCCGGCAGTGTAGATACAAGTGTTTTACCTTCACCGGTCTTCATCTCGGCAATACGGCCCTGATGCAGGATGATACCACCGATCATCTGTACACGGTAGTGGCGCATTCCAAGTACACGGACAGCTGCCTCTCTTACAACAGCAAACGCTTCCGGAAGAAGATCGTCCAATGTCTCTCCTTTTGCAAGCCTCTCCTTGAATTCTTTCGTCTTTTCTTTCAATTCCTCATCGGAGAGCTTCTGCATCTCCGGCTCCAGCGCATCAATATGATCCACGATCGGGTAGATTCGCTTCAATTCATGTTCGCTGTGCGTTCCAAATATCTTTTCAATAATTCCCATTTTATTAAGCTCCTTATATTCCTTGCTTATCACTTCTGTCTGAAGTGTTTTGCTTTTTTCCGCTATAGATAGACAGTATCCATTGTAGCACCATTTCTTTTATTCTTCAATCAGTTTATTTCACCGGTTCTGTCAGCTCGGCATACGGAATCTTACCGCCAAAAAGATCCAGTGCACTGCCGATCGTATAGTCCAGCTTTTCCCCGCTGATCCGTGCAAACTCCCGCAGATCCTCCATGCTTCCAATTCCACCGGCATAGGTGATCGGAAGTCCGTCCCACGCCGCAAGCATCCTGACCAGATCTTCCTCTGTACCAGATGCTTTTCCTTCTACATCAACCCCGTGAACCAGAAATTCATCACACCATCCGGACAGCTCTTCCAGGACCTCCGGTATCAGTCTGAGCTCAGTAAATGTCTGCCATCTGTTGGTTACAATATAATAACTGTTCTCGCGCCTCCGGCAGCTGAGATCCAGTACCAGATGCTCTTTCCCTACTGCCTTTTTCAGCCGGTCCAGCCGGTCATACCGCACCTGTCCATTCTGAAATACATAGGATGTAACGATCACATGACTTGCCCCTTCCTCCAGATACTCTGCAGCATTTTCTGCAGTAATTCCTCCGCCGATCTGCATTCCGCCCGGATAGGCATGTAGTGCTTTCAGTGCCTGTGCCTTTGTCGCATCATAGTATTCCGATGCCGGTGGATTCAGCAAAATAATGTGTCCTCCGGTAAGTCCATCTTTCTTATACATTGTCGCATAATAATCTGCATCCTGTCTGGATATGTAATTTTCTACCGCTGCATTTCCCGCATCTTTCAGGCTACCACCCACAATCTGCTTGACTGCACCGTTATGAATATCTATACATGGTCGAAATTTCATGAAGTCCTCCGCTTTTTCTGTTGATCTCGTCTTTGCATACCGTCATATTGTATCACACCCACGGACATTTTACTACCTTTTGTCTGTAAAAAGGCAAGACTTTTCCGCAAAGTCTTGCCTTTTCCCTATTCCTGACCATCTATTGTATGATTATCATTTACATTCCGGTCCTCTGTCCTGTTTCTGGTCATATCATCGACTCCGTCTTTCACATCATCTACTGCATCCTCAACGCCATCTCCGATATCGTTTGTGACATCATTTACCGTTCCATTCTGATTCGTCCCACCGGTATTCGTATCCGGATTTGCAGCGTTATCACCATTTCCACACGCCGTAATTCCTCCCATCAGCATCACACAGGTAAAAACCAGAACCATTCTTCTTAGATATTGCATGTTGTAATTCTCCTTTTTCTGTAAAATACTTGTACTATTACTATCCGCAGAAAAAGGATTTTTATACTTATTTTTAATTTTTTTCGTAACTGTTCAGAGCCAACCTCCAAAATGCTACGCATTTTACACCTATTTTATGAAATTTTGCTTGGCTCTGAACAGTTACATTTTTTCGATGATCTGACCACTTCTGTAAGCGTCCAGCAATGCCTCCAGATCCGCGATCCGTTCCTTCAGTACTTTTCCAACATCAGTATCTCCTACCGTCTTGCGTTCGAGTGTCCGTTTTACGATCACACTGTCCGAATGGATATCTCTTTCTTTTTCAATAGCTGCCTCCGTCGATTCAAACGGATCATGCGCCGCAAGGATCAGTCCATAGGAATTATAGATCAGCGTGTATCCTGCAATTCCGGTTTCTTTCTGGTACGCTTTTGAAAATCCGCCATCAATAACAAGCACTTTTCCACCACATTTGACCGGATTCTCTCCATTTTTCGTTTTCACCGGAACATGTCCGTTGATGATATGGGAAATTTCTCTGTCCAGGCCAAATTCATCCAGAATTCCGTTCATCACATTTTCATCTTCAAGAAGAAGATAATACGCATTCTTTTTCTCTTTCCACAGCTCCTTTTCTGCAAGGAAATAACGCTCAAAGGTCGCCATTTTATCTTTGCCGAAAAGAGGAGAATTCGCACCCTGCCAGATATACCACATCAGGTCACGCCCTTTTTTCTTTTCATCCGGATCTACCGCAAAAAATCCTTTTCTCACATAGGACTCCATCACATCATAAAGTGTCCTTCCCTGATAGCTTTTACCGTATATCTTTACCTTTCTGAGTGATCCGTCATCATTCAGTGGAACACAGCCGTGATACAGCAGATTGGAATTATAAATCTTGTAAAGACTTCCTTTGTTCAAAAGAAAACGCATATGCCTCTGCAATTTTTCACAGCTCTGGAACGCTTTCACCAGGCGGTTCATGATCTCTTCTTCTTCAGCTGAAAGCTGATATGGATTCTTCGGATCTATGGTCGGAAAATAATCATCCAGAAGCTGATAGATTTTTCCTCCTATCGTTATAGTCCCTTCCTCGTAGTTGATCTTATCCAGAAAGTTTCTTCTCTGGAAACCAAATTCCGGATAAAGCTCTGCTGCCTGTCCTTCTACTTTGAACTGGATAACAGAAATTGCCTTGTGCATTTTCATATTCAGTTCCAGCTCCTGTGGTTTGCAGTTGTCCTGCCCTTTTAATAAAAAGCATTCACAGGGATCTTTTGCATACTGTTTCCATGCGAAAGTTGCAAGTGGAAGCAGATTGATCCCATATCCATCCTCCAGAATATCCAGATTCCCATAGCGGGCACAGATACGGATTACATTCGCAATACAGCATTTCTGCCCCGCTGCCGCTCCCATCCACAGGATATCATGATTCCCCCACTGGATGTCCACCGAATGATACTCCATCAGCTTGTCCATAATCAGATGCGGTCCCGGACCTCTGTCGTAAATATCACCGACAATATGCAGGTGATCCACAACCAGACGCTGGATCAGTTCACACAAGGCTACAATAAATTCCTCCGCTCTTCCGATCTGGATAATTGTACTGATGATCGAATTATAATATGATTCCTTATCTGTCATTCCTGACTTTTCTGTGATCAGTTCCTCGATCACATATGCAAAATCCTTCGGGAGTGCTTTTCTGACCTTCGATCTGGTATATTTGCTCGCCGAACGTTTTGCTACCTCGATCAGACGGTACAGCATGATCTTGTACCAGTCATCCATATTCTGTTCTTCTTCCCGGATCCGCTCCATCTTCTCCCGCGGATAGTAGATCAAGGTTGCCAGTGTCTGCTTGTCCCGGCTGCTCATTGTGTTTGCAAATACATCATCGACCTTGCGCTTTACCGAACCCGATCCGTTCTTCAGCACATGTGCAAACGCTTCATATTCTCCGTGAATATCCGTCAGAAAATGTTCCGTTCCTTTTGGAAGATTCACGATTGCCTGTAAGTTAATAATTTCTGTGGACGCAGCTGCGATTGATGGAAATAATTCCGACAGCCCTTCCAGATATTTCTCCTCTAATGCTTTCATAACTTCCTCCCTCTTGTATAAAAGCTTTTTCTGCTTACAGTCCGATCACATCACTCATATCGTACATTCCTGCCGGTTTTCCAGCCAGGAATTTGGCAGCTTCAACTGCACCTTTTCCAAAAATTGCTTTTGAATATGCAGTGTGGTGGAATTCGATCACTTCATCTGCCCCCGCAAAGATGACGTCATGCTGTCCAACGATCGTACCTCCACGTACTGCAACGATCCCGATTTCGTTTTTCTCACGTTTTTTTCGTTCATGGCTGCGGTCATAATTGTATACATACTGGTCAGCCATCGCTTCATTAATCGAATCTGCAAGTGCGATCGCTGTTCCACTTGGAGCATCAATTTTCTGATTATGATGTTTTTCTACAATTTCAATATCAAAGCCTGCCGGAGCAAGAACCTTTGCTGCATCCTTTAAAAGCTTCATCAAAAGATTGACTCCCAGTGACATGTTTGCAGAACGGAGAACCGCAACTTTTTCTCCTGCTTCTTTCACCTTTGCAAGCTGTTCCTCAGAAAGTCCTGTTGTGCAAAGAACAACCGGAAGAGTTTTCTCCACACATACATCCAGAAGCTCATCAACTGCTGCTGCGTTTGAGAAATCAATCACAACATCTGCCTGCACATCACACTCTGCAAGGCTTGTAAATACCGGGTACGGATTCTCGATTCCGGTGAATTTATCAATACCTGCCACGATCTCGATCACATCATCCTCCTTTACAAGTCCCGAGATCACCTGTCCCATTTTTCCGTTACATCCATGCATAATTGCCTTAACCATTTTGTATTCCTCCTTGTTATCTCCATTTTCTTGTGTATCTTTTCACAAATTCCTGTATAGCACAAAAGGAACTGATGGATACTCCAGTCAGTCCCTTTTCTCTATAATCTGACCCTTTATTATGCCAGTTTAATTCCAAATGCTTCCAGTTCTTTTGCAAGCTGTGCTGTATGTGCTTCTGTCATCTCTGTCAAAGGCATACGCAGAGGACCTGCCTGCCATCCCATCAGATTTAAAGCCTTTTTAACCGGAATCGGATTCACTTCACAGAATAACTTCTCGATCAGCGGAATCGCATCCAGCTGCATCTTACAGCTTCCCTTGACATCTCCTTCAAAGAACTTTGCACAGATGTCATGTGTATACTGCGGAGCCACGTTCGCAAGAACTGAGATGACACCCTTTCCTCCAACAGAAAGGAGCGGTACGATCTGGTCATCATTGCCTGAATACAGATCGATCTTGCCATCTGTCAGCTGCATGATCTTTGAAATCTGGGAAATATTGCCTGATGCTTCTTTTACCGCAACAATATTCTCTATATTTTTATGTAAAGCTGCAACTGTCTCCGGAGCAATATTCACACCGGTACGGCTCGCCACACTGTAAAGGATGATTGGTGCTTTTGCTTCTTTTGCAACAGCGGTATAATGTGCGATCAGTCCGTCCTGTGTACATTTGTTATAATATGGTGTTACAAGCAGCAGTCCGTCTGCACCGTCTTCTACTGCCTCTTTTGACATCTGGATCGTTGTGTAGGTACTGTTGGAACCGGTACCTGCGATCACCGGGATTCTTCCCTTGACACGCTCGATTGCAAATTTGATGCATTCCATGTGCTCTTCTTCTGATAAAGTAGAGGATTCACCTGTTGTTCCGCAGATGATAATACTGTCGGTCCCATGTGTACAATGGTAGTCCAGCATTTCATCCAGTTTGTCATAATTTATACTCTCGTCCTCATGAAACGGCGTTACAAGTGCCACTCCTGATCCTGTAAATATAGCCATAATATTCCTCCTGACATGTTGCTTTATGATACTAAACGATCAAATTCAGTTTAGCATTAAATGCAGGCACTGTCAATCAGAGTCTTTTCCAGTTTACTGACCGAAACTTCATAAGCAACCCTCTTTTCCGTCTCGGTATCTGAAATCCGTTTTACATATTCCCTGCTCTGGATCCTTCCCAGAAGCTGTACATGCTCTCCCACTTCAAAACCGGAGGCATATCTTGCATTTCTCCCCCAGCAGATACATGGAATGTAATCAGATTTTCCATATGGGCGGTTAACCGCAAGCAAAAGATCTGCGATCTCCCTTCCAAGCGGTGTCTTCCGGTAGATCGGTTCCTTGCAGATATAGCCATCCAGCCAAATACTGTTGGTCTTTGTCCCGTCAGGTTCTTCTTCCATAAAGGAAATCTCCCGTACAAATACGGATAATACCAGACGGTTTTTCTGCTCTTCATGCCGATTGTAAGAGCGGAACTGTCCGTGCACCATAATATACTCTCCGGTATAATCCTGTGTCACGTCGATCAGCCTCTCTGAGATCATCAGCGGAATACGGTCTTCTGAATTGCTCAGTCTTTTCACTTCTACCTCTACCATATAAAAGCCTTCTCCGAAGACCTCATGGCTGAATGAAAATTCAGTTGCTACCTTTCCCATGATCGTTACCTGGTTATTTTCAATAATCTTATCTGACATAATAATGTAAATCTCCTTCCTCTTCGCAGGCGTATTTTACCGCGTTCTTACTCTTGATCACTATCTAATCTATGAAGCTTTTCCAGTTTTTAGAACAAAAAGTAAACTCTTTTTTTGCAGAAAGTCAAATTTTTTTCTTTCTACTTGTAAATTTTTCAAAATGTGATAAACTATACGGGTTGTAACTTTAAATAGGTAATAAGAAGGGTTTTGAGAATATGAAGACAAAACGTGAAGACATTAGAAATATCGCTATCATCGCCCATGTTGACCATGGTAAAACAACATTAGTAGATGAACTTTTAAAACAGAGCGGTGTTTTCCGTGAAAATCAGGAAGTAGCCGAACGAGTAATGGATTCCAACGATATCGAACGTGAACGTGGAATTACCATTCTTTCCAAAAATACTGCAGTTGTTTATAAAAATACAAAGATCAATATCATTGACACTCCTGGACATGCCGATTTCGGTGGAGAAGTAGAACGTGTCCTTAAGATGGTCAATGGAGTGGTTCTTCTGGTTGACGCTTTTGAAGGTGCCATGCCTCAGACCAAATTCGTTTTGAAAAAAGCTCTTGCACTGAAGCTCCCGGTTATCGTATGTATCAACAAGATCGACCGTCCGGAAGCACGTCCGGATGAAGTTATCGATGAAGTTCTTGAACTTCTCATCGATCTGGGCGCATCTGACGAACAGCTTGACTGCCCGTTCCTTTTTGCTTCTGCAAGAGACGGATATGCAACTTACAATATCGACGATGAACCGAAAGACATGGTTCCTCTGTTTGAGACCATCCTGGATTACATCCCGGCTCCGGAAGGAGATCCTGATGCAGGTACACAGATGCTGATCAGCACCATCGATTACAATGAATACGTTGGCCGTATCGGTGTTGGAAAAGTCGATAACGGAACGATTTCTGTCAACCAGGATGTAGTTGTTGTAAACCATCATGATCCGGACAAACAGAAAAAAGTAAAGATCAGCAAATTATATGAATTTGACGGTCTGAATAAAGTAGAAGTAAAAGAAGCAGGCATCGGTTCTATCGTTGCAATCTCCGGTATTGCAGATATTTCCATCGGTGATACGATCTGTTCGCCGGACAATCCGGTTCCGATCGAATTCCAGAAGATTTCCGAGCCTACGATCGCAATGCAGTTCGTTGTCAACGACAGTCCGTTTGCAGGACAGGAGGGTAAATTCGTCACTTCCCGTCACCTCCGTGACCGTCTATTCCGTGAACTGAATACAGACGTCAGCCTTCGTGTTGAAGAGACAGACAACACAGACAGCTTCAAGGTATCCGGACGTGGAGAGCTTCATCTTTCCGTCCTCGTTGAAAACATGCGTCGTGAAGGTTATGAATTCGCAGTCAGCAAAGCCGAAGTTCTTTACAAAAAAGACGAAAACGGCAAGCAGCTCGAGCCAATGGAAACCGTATACATTGATGTACCGGATGAATTTACAGGTACAGTTATCGATAAATTAAGCCAGAGAAAAGGCGAACTCCGCAACATGGGAATGTCTAATGGCGGATACACCCGTCTTGAATTCTCCATCCCGTCAAGAGGTCTGATCGGTTATCGTGGAGAATTCCTGACCGATACAAAAGGTAACGGTATCATGAACACAGCCTTTGACTGCTACGCTCCGTATAAAGGAGATATCCAGTACAGAAGCCAGGGATCCCTGATCGCCTTCGAGACAGGTGAAGCTGTAGCTTACGGTCTGTTCAACGCACAGGATCGTGGAACACTCTTCATCGGACCTGGTGAAAAGGTTTACTCCGGTATGGTAATCGGTCAGAATGCGAAGACAGATGATATCGAACTGAATGTATGTAAGACCAAACACCTTACCAATACCCGTTCTTCAAGTGCTGATGAAGCCTTAAAGCTTACTCCGCCGAGAATCCTCAGTCTGGAAGAAGCACTTGATTTCATCGATACCGATGAACTTCTGGAAGTCACACCGAAGAGCCTGCGTATCCGTAAAAAGATTCTGGATCCGAAACTCCGTAAGAGAAGCAATTTCCAGTAAAAAACTATAGATTTTTCTTTACACTTCCCCCTTGTATCCGTTACAATCTTTGTATACAACGAACAAGGGGGATTTTTTATGAAAAAATACTTAAACGCAGCACTCCATAAGCTGACCGTACTTCTGGAATTTATCATTTCATTCGTTCTGGCTGCCGGAATCATCATTCTGCTTGTCCAGCTGATCCTGTCCATGCCAAATGTTCCGGATCTGAATATTTATCCAAATTACGAAGACCTGGTAGAAACCTGTTTCAATCTGATCATTGGTGTCGAGCTGATCCGTATGCTTTATCAGCACAAGCCTTCCACTGTGTTTGAGGTGCTGTTATTTGCCATCGCCAGACAGGTGATCATGGCACATAATAATCCGGTATCCAGCCTGATCGGTGTGATCTCCATCGCACTTTTATTTGCAACCAGAAAGTTCCTTTTTATTGAATTTGATGAATCTGAAAAAATCATTTTCCGTGCTACTACAAAAGCACGGATTGTAAACAGCATCCTGCACGTCCATATTCCATATGAAGATGAACAAACCTTATATGACGTGATCACTAAAAGATTTGAACAGGAAAAAACGGAAATTGGTGTTGGTGCAAGTACATTCTTCGATAATTTTGGTCTGCGCGTTGCCAAAATGCATAATGGCAAGATCAGTCGTATCGAAGTAATCCGCTCCATACATTGACAGAATTTTCTGATAATTCAGTTTTCTTTACAGAATTTTAATAATTTTTTTGCATTTACCATTGCATCTCTCCCCTATGATAGAGTATAATGTAGCTATAGCCGGAAGGATATAAAAACTATCTATACATCCTGCCGGTCAAGCTCTTATAGATGCACTTATCTCCGTACATACTATGAGAAATATGAGAAAAAAGGAGTTGAGCTGTATGAATTTTATCATTAGCGGAAGAAACATTGACATCACACCTGGTCTCAGACAGGCTGTAGAACAGAAATTAGGAAAACTGGAAAAGTATTTTACTCCTGAAACTGACATTATCGTTACACTCAGTGTAGAAAAAGAACGTCAGAAAATCGAAGTTACGATCCCTGTAAAAGGAAACATTATCCGTTCCGAGCAGGAAAGCAGCGATATGTATGTATCCATTGATCTCGTAGAAGAAATTATCGAGCGTCAGCTCAGAAAGTATAAAACCAAACTGATTGCAAAACAGCAGGGCGGACATGATTTCCGTCAGGAATTTATTGAATCCGATACTTCGGCAGCAGAGTCAGACGAGATTGAGATCGTCCGTACCAAACGTTTCGGCATCAAACCAATGTTCCCGGAGGATGCCTGCATTCAGATGGAACTTCTCGGACATAACTTCTACGTATTCAGCAATGCTGAGACAGACGAAGTCAATGTTGTATATAAGAGAAAGAATGGAACCTACGGTCTGATCGAACCGGAATTCCAGTAAACCAATAAGCTCATACAGAGAACTTGCTATCTGCAGTTCCTCCTGTATACTAAGACATTAAAACCCCTATACAGAACGGATTCTCCGTTCTGTATAGGGGTTCTTTTTCCTGTTCTATTCCTCAAAAACCAAGATTTCTTTTCCATCCTCCGCAAAATAGCAGCTGTCTCCTCTTTCGATCACACCCTGTCCATTTGTTCCCTCTGTAATCTCGGAAACCACACATTGCTCCTGATCATAAGGCAGAATCACTTTCATCAGCACTTTATCCGTATACTGTGTATCCTGCACACTGATCTGCCGTTGTCCGAGGATATACTGGATCTTCCCAAGTCCGGTATAATCCGTTCCAATCTCATACCGGTAACCCAGGCGCTTTGTGATCACAGTACTTGCCTGAAGACCTTCCTTTACTGCTCCCTGATAAGCCCGCACCAGACCACCTGTTCCCAGAAGCGTCCCGCCAAAATACCTGGTCACAACAACCGCCGTATCGTGAAGACCTTCCCCTGTAAGCACATCCAGCATCGGTTTTCCTGCTGTACCTGCAGGCTCCCCGTCATCACTACATCTCAGAGTTGGATTTGTTACACCGATCACATAAGCAAAACAGTTATGTCTTGCGTCCCAGTATTTTTTCTTCACTTCTTCTATAAATGCCAGTACTTCTTCTTCTGAGTGTACCGGTCTTACCGTTGCGATAAAACGGGATTTCTTTTCAACAATTTCCCCTTCTCCTCCCCGGTATACTGTTTTGTATTCTTCCTGCATGTCTGCGTTTTTCCCTTCATTTTCCTTATATTTTCACTATTCCCAGTATACAAATCTATTTCTTCAGATGCAAGAAAATTACAAAAATGTTACAATTTCCCTATATTTCCGAAATTTTTCTTAATTTTGTAAAATGGAACATTGAAGTTTTCAAGTTTTCCTTTATTTAAATTATCAAGTTTGATATAATATTGCAATATGAAGGAGGAAGCATTCATGAATTATGGAAAGCGAAAAGCTTCTAAAAAACAAAAACGCATAACATCGAAAAAGAATATGCACAAAAAGAAACTGGGCGTTCGCCTTTTTAAAGGTTTTCTATTATGTATCTTTGTCTGCTGTATCCTCGCAGCGATCGGAGGTGGCTTTATCATCAGGCATGTGATTGATAATGCACCTGAGATTACAGCTGACAGCATCAAACCACAGGGTTATACGTCCACCGCACTTGCAGATGACGGCACGACAACAATAGCCGAATTCACCGGTGCAGGTGCCAACCGTGTATATAAGACGATTGATCAGATCCCGGAGGATCTGCAGCATGCATTCGTCGCAATCGAAGACTCCCGTTTTTACAAGCATAACGGTATTGATATCCAAGGTATTATCCGTGCTTTTGTTGTTGGTATCACTCATGGTGGCAACTTCTCTGAAGGAGCCAGTACCATTACCCAGCAGCTGATCAAGAACAATGTCTTTCCTGACTTTGTAAATGAAAACACTTTTGAAGAAAAGCTGGAACGTAAGATCCAGGAACAGTATCTCGCAATTCAGGTTGAAAAGCAGCTTGATAAAGATTCAATCCTTGAAAGCTACCTGAACACGATCAACCTTGGTCAGGACTGTCTGGGAGTACAGTCAGCCGCACAGAGATATTTTAATAAGGATGTCAATGAACTTAACCTTTCCGAATCTGCAACCATCGCTGCAATCACACAGAATCCGGGAAGATACAATCCGATCACCAATCCGGAAGACAACGCAACCCGCCGCAAAAAAGTTCTGGATAATATGCTCGATCAGGGCTGGATCGACCAGGCTGCCCATGATGAAGCACTGGCAGATGACGTATATTCCAGAATTCAGAACGTAAATACACGGATCGAAGAGACCAACACCGTCAACTCTTATTTTGTTGATGCCCTGTCTGAGCAGCTGATCGAAGATCTCACCTCAGAAGACGGACTTGGATATTCCCAGACACAGGCAGAGAACGCACTGTACAGCGGTGGTCTCACCATTTATTCAACTCAGAATCTTACGATGCAGAACATCTGTGATGAAGAATTGAATGATGACAACAATTATCCGGTCAATATTGACTGGGGTGTTGATTATGCCCTCACAGTCTATCATACTGATGGCTCGGTAGATAACTACAGTGCCGGACACCTGAAACAATTCGGGGCAGATCAGTACGGTGATGATGAAGGACTTCTCTTCGGATCACAGGAAGCTGCACAGGAAAGAATTGACGCATTCCGTAACAGTCTTCTCCAGGATGGCGAGACCTATGATGAGTACGTCAACCTCTCTCCACAGCCGCAGACTTCACTAACCATCATCGATCAGAAAACAGGGCAGATCAAAGCTCTTGTCGGTGGCCGTGGACAAAAGACAACCAACCGTGGACTGAACCGCGCATACAAGGGTTCTACCCGTAACGCAGGTTCTACATTCAAGATTCTTGCCGTATACGCTCCGGCATTGGACAGCGCAGATCTTACACTTGCTACCACCGAAGTTGATGAAGAATACTACTATCAGCACGACCTTGAACATCATCAGGTTCATAACTGGTGGGGCGATTACTATAAAGGTACCGTAACATACCGTCAGGCGATCGAACAGTCCATGAACATCATTGCGGTAAAGACATTGAATAAGATTGGTATCAATCTTGGTTTTGAATACTGCGAGAAATTTGGGCTTTCCACACTTACCGAAGACGATGCTGTAGAGTCTCTTGCTCTTGGTGGTATTTCCCATGGTGTTTACAACTATGAACTGACAGCAGCCTATGCATCCATTGCAAACGGCGGTGTATATAACAAACCATCCCTGTACACAAAGGTATTGGATCATGATGGTAATGTCCTGATCGACAACTCCAATCCGGAAAGCCACACTGTGATCAAAGATACAACTGCAGCACTTCTTACCAACGCCATGCAGGATGTTGTCACAAAGGGTACTGCAACCGATGCACAGCTCAATAATATGCCTGCATCCGGTAAATCCGGTACAACCTCCGACAACCGTGACTTCTGGTTCGAAGGATTTACACCGTATTATACCTGTGGTATCTGGATGGGTTACGATGGTAACCAGGAAATGTCTGAAGGAAGCTGGAACTATCATTTCAAGATCTGGGCTAAGATCATGAACCGGATCGATGAAGCTTTGGGACTTACCTACAAAGACTTCGAGATGCCAAGTTCTCTCGTTCAGAAGAGCGTATGTACAATTTCCGGTAAACTTGCCGGTTCCGGCTGTCCGTCACAGACCGAATGGTTTGATCCGGATACTGTCCCGACCGAGACATGTTCCGGACATGCAAGCAAGTCAACTACCACAAACAGTACAAAAAATTCGAATGACAAATCCGATTCTAATAGTACAACGGGTGGAAACTCCTCCGGTAACTCTACCGGCACTAATGGGGATACTACCGGTGGTACCGGCGGTGATTCCGGCAATACCGGCGGCGGCACTGATTCCGGTAATAATAGTGGCAATTCTGGTAATACCGGTGGCAATTCTGGTAATACCGGTGGCGATTCTGGTAATACCGGTGGCGATTCCGGTAATACCGGTGGCGGCACTGATTCCGGCAATACCGGCGGCTCAGATTCTGGCAATGGACAGTAAGAATCTATCATCTAATTAGAATAAAGAGAGATCAGTGAATATTTGAAATTCACTGATCTCTCTTTTTTATCTATCAATCTGGTTTCTATTTCTGATATACGATCTTACCTTCAATCATCGTATAGTATACCATTGCATCGGTATCAAGTCCGAGTTTTCCTTTCATTACAATAATATCTGCATCTTTTCCTTCTTCCAGGCTTCCCAGACGGTCTTCTACGCCCAGCACTTTTGCAGCATTGATCGTAACCGTTCTTACTGCTCTCTCCTGTGCAAGTCCTTCACGCACTGCTTCTCCCACATGATGATACAGAGATTCTTCACTCAGAATCGGTGAATCAGTGATCATCGCCACATTCACTCCTCTGTCATCTAGCATTTTTACAGCTTCCACATCGATTTTTCTACGTTCTCCAGGACTACGGTAAGTTGCAATCGGTCCGTAACATACATCGCATCCGCTTTCCACGATTTCATCCAGATAATCGGTTGCTCCCCATGCATGTTCTAATGAGAAGTGTACGTTGTATTTTTTCGCAATCTCAATTGCTGTGAGCATATCATACTGTGTACAGTGGATCTTACATGGAATTTCTCCTTTTAAAGCCAGGCAAAGAGCTTCCATATCCGGATCATACTCCACTTCTTTATTCTGTTCTTTGTCTTCCATGTATTTCTTTGCTTTTGCAAAGGTATCATCCAGAACCTTAGCGATTCCCATTCTTGTCATCGGAAGTCTTCTCTGATCTCCGTATGTATTTTTCGGATTACCGCCAAGAGCAATCTTTACAGCACATGGAAATTTGATTGTCATATCAAACACATTGTTTCCATAAGTTTTAAGTGCAAACGGAAGTCCGCAAAATACATTTCCGCTTCCCGGAGTCAGAAGCATGGTTGTGATTCCGTGCTCATAAGCTACTTTAAATTCTCTTGCATTTGGATTTGTTCCAAAACGTGCATCAACAGAAAGAGTAACCGGATTTGTCATCTCATTGGCATCGTCTACACACGGATCCACATTGAAATCAAATAATCCGATGTGAGAATGTGCATCGATAAGTCCCGGAAGAACATAATATCCTTCTGCCTCAATGAGCTTATCTCCATCCTCTAAGCAGTCTTCACTGATATGTTCTGCTACTTCTTTGATCTTTGTTCCTTCGACGAGAATATCACCCTGAAAGATGCCCTTATCCTCTGTCATTGTATACAAAATACCATTTTTGATTAATGTCTGCATTACGATAATACCACCTTTCCATTTATCATACAAAACTGTACGTGTGCCGCATAAGATTTTACAGGATGATCACTGTAAATTGTGATGTCCGCGTCTTTTCCAACTTCGATACTTCCGATCTGATCTGCAACACCAAGCATCTCGGCTGGCTGGATCGTCATCATTTTTACTACATCCTCAGCATCGATTCCTGCACGATATACTTCGATTGCACTCCAGATGAATACTTCTCTACCTTCAGAAGCACCTTTGCATGTGTTTGTAAATGCGATGCGGTTTCCGTTTTCTACCAGTTCTTTTAATCTGGAAAGGTCGATTACATGTTTTGAAATCTGTGACAGGTTGCTGAAATTACCAAAGATAATTCCAACTTTTTTTTCTTTCAGTTCTTCGATCGCATCGCCGAATTCAAATCCGTCTACGATTGTAAGCTGGATATCTTCATCTTTCAGAAGCTCCATAAGACACTGAATCTCACCTGCAGTTTCTGCTGCGATGACAAATGGCATCTGATATTTCTTCAAAAGGTCATCTTTTCTGATTGCTTCTTTGAGCAAATGGAAAATTCCCATTCTTGTTTTCGGCATCTGGTTACTTGCACCATATACATCCTTAACGGTTGAGCATACGCTTCCCTTCATTGCTGCGTGCTCTTTTACAATACGGTTTGCCATATGATCCGGAGCTGTCTTACACACTGTAATCTGTCCTCCGATCACATTGCTGTGATCCGGTGAAAATCCAACAGATGTAATTCCTGATTTGTAGAATTCCTGTGCATTCACTTCATCTGGATCGATGGCATACTTCACGCTCAGATCCGGATTGATTACATTTGTAGTTTCTGCATTATCTCTGTAACGAGTCGGAATCCCCATAGCTCCGATAGAAGAATGTGGATCGATGAAACCCGGGAAAACCTGTTTTCCGGTTGCATCAATCACTTCTGCATCTTCTTCACAAAGATTCTTTCCAATCTTTCTAATCTTCGTTCCTTCAACTAAAATATCATGTTCTTCAAGCACTTTCCCCGTCCCTGTATGAACGGTTCCGTTTTTAATTAAATACATATTCTTTCTCTCCATACCTTCAGTTCTTTTCTCCTTTTTTCTTTTGATTTTCGTACAGAACATGCGGGACAACCATGTAGTGGAATTCTATCTCTTTACAGATATCTTCGACTGTCCCTTTATGAAACAGATCCAAAATTCTCTGATGATTGATGTGGACCACATCAAATGGTACCAGAGTTTTTGTATCCATCGTATAATATGCCGCCGTATTCCCTCCTTCCAGTATTTTCCAGATTCTATGAAGTTTTTCACTGTGTGCGGTCTTCACAATACATTCATGGAACTGTTCATCGAATTCTATAACTTCATACAGATTTTTCTGATTGGCCGCTTTCTCCATGGAAAGAACAAGCTTCTGCATCTCTTCATCCTGTTCTTTGCTGATCTCTCCCCCGCACATCTGCACTGCCAGTTTCTCAAGCGTAGACTGGATCAGGTATGTTTCCTGCATCTCTTCATAAGTCATCGTCTTTACTACGCAGCCTTTCTGTGCTTCATATACAACCAGCCCTTCTTCTTCAATCTGCCTAAGAGCTTCTCTTAAGGGACCTCTGCTGACTTTCAGCTCTTCTGCTACTTTTGCCTCTATAATTCGTTCTCCCGGTTTGATCTCTCCTGATAAAATCTTGTGTCTTAAAATTTCAACTACTTGCTCTCTTAATGTTTTACGTATTATCATTTCGTCTTCCTCTTCATAATTCTTTAGAGTTCATAGGCTTATTTAATAATATTACTATGATAAGTCTACATCATTTTGTGCAGAATGTCAAATGTAAACATTTTACATTCTGCATTTTCTTCTGTAAAAAGCAAAAATCTTGCAAGAATGTTAAATATTTCTCACAAGATTTTTGTTTTTTTATAATATCTTTCACTTATTTCAGTACCAGTTTTGCTGCTCCGCAGATTCCTGCATCATTTGCAAGTTCTGCGAGTGCAAATTCTGTATCTTTGTCTGCAAAGAATGCCATTTCTTTAAATGGACCTTTGATGTAATCCAGCAGAACCTCTCCGGCTTTTGATACCCCTCCGCCGATTACGATAACCGCCGGATCACAGGCAGCTGCAAGGTTCGCCAGCGCATGTCCCAGATACTTTCCAAATTCAGTTGCGATTTCGATTGCAACTTCGTCTCCGGCTTTCACTGCATCAAACACTTCTTTCGCAGACATCTCTGCTACATTTCTGAGGGTACTTGGTTTCTCATCTTTTGCAAGACGCATATTGGCAAGTCTTGTGATTCCTGTTGCTGAAGCATACTGTTCCAGACAGCCTTTCTTTCCACATCCACAGGTTTCTGTCTCCTGGTAGTTTACACACAGATGACCGATCTCTCCGCCAGCACCGTGTGCCCCTACAAGGCACTTTCCATCCACGATGATTCCACCGCCAACACCGGTTCCAAGGGTAACCATAATAACATTCTTGTGGCCTTTTCCGCCACCTTTCCACATCTCACCAAGCGCAGCTACATTTGCATCATTCCCCGGAATCACTTTCATTCCGTCAAGAAGCTCTTCCAGTTCACGTGTCACTTCTTTGTATCCCCATCCGAGATTTGCTGTATTCTGAACAATTCCATCCTCGGTTACCGGTGCCGGAAGCCCCATTCCAAGTCCGATGATCTGTTCCTTCACCAGTTTCTTTTCTGCCATCTTTGCTTTCACTGCCTGCGCAATATCCGGGAGTATTGCTTCTCCCTGGTTCTCCGTACGTGTCTTGATCTCCCATTTGTCAAGAAGCTCTCCGTCTTCCTGAAAAAGTCCCATCTTTACTGTCGTTCCGCCTATATCGATACCAAAACAATATTTCATCTGTCTCCTGCTCCTTACATATTCTTTTTTAGATTTTCCTGTACCCGGCGGTACAGCTCCTGAGCTGCGTTATAGCCCATTTGTTTCTGTCTGTGGTTGACTGCCGCTGATTCTACGATAATGGCAACATTACGTCCCGGGCGGATTGGAATACTGTGGCATACAACCTTATTACCAAGAAATTCTGTATACTCCTCAGTAAGTCCAAGCCTGTCGTATTCGCGATCCTTGTTCCAGTCCTCAAGCGTAATGACGAGATCAATATTTTGTGTCTCTCTTACACTCTGCACACCAAACAGCGTCTTTACGTCAATGATGCCAATTCCGCGAAGTTCAATAAAATGGCGGGTAATATCCGGTGCTGTACCAACAAGAGTATCATCACTGACCTTCCGGATCTCCACCACGTCATCTGTTACCAGACGATGGCCTCGCTTGATCAGCTCCAGTGCCGCCTCACTTTTACCGATACCGCTGTCTCCCATGATCAGAACACCGACTCCATAACAATCCACCAGTACCCCGTGAATTGAAATACACGGTGCCAGTTCCACTTTCATCCAGCGGATCAGTTCTGCAGAAAAGGAAGAAGTCTGTTTATCCGTAATAAATACCGGAATATTGTTCTTCACTGCTTTCTCCAGAAATTCCGGATCCGGCTGCAGATTTCTGCAGAAAATAAAGCATGGAATCCCATACTCAAGCAGTGTATCATATATTTTCATCTTATGCTCATATTCCAGTGTCTGCAGATAAGTGTACTCTACATATCCGATAAGCTGAATCCGTTCGCAATCAAAATGATCAAAAAATCCGGCGAGCTGAAGTGCCGGACGGTTAATATCCGGAATTTTTACTTCCCGCTGTGTCATATCGACATCCGGAGTAAGATTTCTAAGTTCCATCTTCTCTACGATTTTTGTTAATGTAACTCCCATAGTCCTGTCTCCTTTTATTGTTCTTCCATCAGAGTAGCTTCTGTACCTTCCTTTTCGCTTCCTCTGAAAAAATTATACACGTTTTTTGCCGATTTTTCATCCATTGATGGAATTTTTTTCAAATCTTCCACCTCTGCATTCTTAATCTCATCCAGGCTGGCAAATGTCCGCATCAGTGCTTTCCTTCTCGCAGGTCCGATTCCCGGAATATCATCCAGGATCGAATGCACTTGTCCCTGACTACGCAGTTTCCGGTGAAATTCTATAGCAAATCTGTGTGCCTCATCCTGCACTCTTGTGATCAGCCGAAACCCTTCGGAATTGCGGTCGATCGGAATCTCAATATTCTGATAGTAGAGTCCTCTCGTCCGATGGTGGTCATCTTTGACCATACCGCATACCGGAATGGATAAATGAAGTTCATCCAGTACTTCCAGTGCTATATTAACCTGTCCTTTTCCACCATCCATCATGATCAGATCCGGAAAAACATTAAAACTTCCCAGCTCTTTCCCGCTTTTCTGTTCCTCCAGACCATGCCGGAACCTTCTGGTGAGGACCTCACGCATACTTGCATAATCATCCGCCCCCTGCACACCCTTGATGTGGAACTTACGATAATCGTTTCGTTTCGGTTTGCCCCTCTCATAAACGATCATCGACCCTACCGAGGCAAATCCATTGGTATTGGAAATATCATACGCCTCCATACGCACCAGGTTATTAAGGTCAAGCAACTTTTCTATTTCTTTTACTGCACCGATCGTTCTTCCTTCTTCACGCTTGATACGCTCCTTATCTTTTTCCAGTACCATCTTTGCATTTTTCGCCGCAAGCTCAACAAGCTTTTCTTTTTCCCCTTTTTTCGGGATACGGAAATGAACCTTATGCCCACGTTTTTCTCCAAGCCATGCTTCCAGGATCTCCCGCTCTTCCGGTTCCACCGGAAGCATCAGTTCGCCCGGAATATATGGCGTTCCGGCATAAAACTGCTTGATAAAGCTGGAGAGGATCTCTGCATTTTCATCTCCCTGGGCAATCCGCAGATAAAAATGATCTCTGCCGATCAAACGACCATTGCGGATAAAGAATACCTGTACCACCGCATCCTCATGCTCTCTTGCAAGAGCCACAATATCCCGGTCCTCGCCCCCTGTATCGGTAATCTTCTGCTTCTGTGCAATCTGCTTCACGCTGTGCAGAAGCTCCCGGTATTCAATTGCTTTCTCAAATTCCAGATCATCCGATGCCTCCTGCATCTTTTTCTCCAGATCCTTTAAGATTTTATCATAATTTCCTCCCAGGAATTTGAGTACTTCATCAACCGACTCTCTGTATTTTTCCTGCGAAATATACCCCTGACACGGTGCATCGCACTGCTTGATATGATGATAGAGACAGCATCTTTCTTTCCCGATATCGCGCGGAAGGATGCGGTTACAGCTACGCAGACGGTAAAGCTTCCGGATCAGTTCGATCGTATCTTTTACCGCCGTCACACTGGTATAAGGGCCGAAATACTTTGACTTGTCCTTCTTCATCTGCCTTGCCATCATAATCCTTGGATATGCTTCGCCGGTTGTCACTTTGATAAATGGATAACTCTTATCATCCATCAGCATCGTATTGTACTTTGGCCGGTGTTCCTTGATCAAATTGCATTCCAGAACCAGTGCTTCCAGTTCCGAATCCGTCACGATATACTCAAACCGGGTGATATGCGTCACCATCTGGTCAATCTTGGCTCCCCGGTTCCTGCTCGGCTGAAAATACTGTCTGACACGGTTCTTCAGGCTGATCGCCTTTCCAACATAAATGATCTCGTCCTTTTCCCCATGCATCAGATAGACTCCCGGTTTCCCAGGAAGTTTTTTAAGTTCGTCTTCAATAATAAATGTCTGATTTTCCATAGTCACATTATACCTTGCTTCCTGCAGACAATACAAGTCATTCTTTCAAAAGAATCTACAGAAAAAAAAGAGGCTTCAGAACCTATTGTTCTGAAACCTCTGCATCTTCTGTTATTTTAGACTAGTCACGCTTCTGCGGAAGGATGAATCCGTCTTCATCTCTTTCTACTTTCTTCTGCGTTTCTTTCTCTTCCTGCTGTGCAGCTTCGGTATCTGCCTCTTTCTTCGGCATCTCGATCGTCTGCTCTTTTACAGGATTCTCTTCTTTCTTTTCTTCCGGTTCCGGAATTCCTTCACATCTGCGGTAAATCTTCATGAATTCTTTTCCGGTGATCGTCTCTTTCTCAATCAGGAATCCGGCGATCTGATCCATCGTTTCACGATGCTCGGAAAGCATTCTCTTCGCTTCTGCATATGCTCCCTTAAGCATCTTCATAACTTCCTGATCGATTTCTGCCGCGGTTGCCTCTCCGCAGTTCATAACAGCTCTTCCGTCCAGATAACGGTTCTGGATAGATTCCAGTCCGATAAGTCCGAATTTTTCAGACATACCATACTGTGTTACCATCGCTCTTGCGATCTTGGTTGCCTGCTCAATATCGTTCGACGCTCCGGTTGTAACTGTGTCAAACACCAGTTCCTCTGCTGCACGTCCTGCAAGGGCTGTCACCAGCATTGCTTCCAGCTCAGCCTTGGTATTCAGGAACTTTTCTTCCTCCGGTGTCTGCATCACATAACCGAGTGCACCCATGGTTCTCGGAACGATTGTAATCTTCTGTACCGGTTCTGCGTCCTTCTGAAGGGCAGTTACCAGTGCATGACCGACTTCATGGTATGATACGATACGGCGTTCTTTCTGACTCATGATACGGTCTTTCTTCTCTTTACCCACAAGAACGACCTCAACAGCCTCAAAAAGGTCTGCCTGGGATACAACATTTCTTCCTTTTTTTACTGCATTGATCGCAGCCTCGTTGATCATATTGGCAAGATCAGAACCGACTGCCCCGGAAGTTGCAAGCGCAATCTCTTCCAGATTGACTGTCTCATCCATCTTAACATCTTTGGCATGTACTTTCAGGACATCAATACGTCCCTTGAGATCTGGCTTATCTACGATGATACGTCTGTCAAATCTTCCCGGACGGAGAAGCGCCGGATCCAGGATCTCCGGACGGTTCGTGGCCGCAAGAAGCAGAAGACCTTTATTACTGTCAAATCCATCCATCTCTGCAAGGAGCTGATTCAGTGTCTGTTCTCTTTCATCATTGCCACCAAGCTGTGAATCTCTGCTTTTTCCGATCGCATCGATCTCATCGATAAAAATAATACACGGCGCCATCTGCTGTGCCTGCTTAAAGAGGTCACGTACTCTTGACGCTCCGACACCGACATACATCTCAACAAATGCAGAACCTGAAAGAGAGAAGAACGGTACTTTTGCTTCTCCGGCAACTGCTTTTGCAAGAAGTGTCTTACCGGTTCCAGGAGGGCCTACAAGAAGTGCTCCCTTCGGAAGCTTCGCTCCGATTCCAGTGTATTTGCCAGGGTTATGCAGGAAATCGACTACTTCCTGCAGGGATTCTTTTGCTTCATCCTGACCGGCTACATCCTTAAATGTGACTCCGGTAGATTTTTCCACATACATCTTGGCATTGCTCTTGCCAACGCCCATCATGCCGCCACCCTTTGTCATACGGCGCATCAGCATCACGCCCAGACCGATCATGATCACAAGCGGAACAATGTTGACCAGAAGATTCATCACCATATAAGATGTAGAATCCGGTATCTTCTGTTCATACTCAACACCTGCTTTATACAGTCTGTCCGAAAGGGTATCATCCTTCACAATACCGGTATAATACTGCTTCCTTGTCACATTACTGAACAGACCTGTACTGTCATCGCTGCTGTCCTTACTGCTGCTGTCGTTGTTATCTGCTACAGAACCTTCGACCACATCGCTCTCAGAAGCGCCTTTTTTCTTGCTGTTCTTCATCTCAGCTTCTGTCTTCGCTGTGATCACAATCTTGTCATCCTCGATCACAACTTTCTTAACTTCCCCGGAATCTACCATGTTCAGGAACTGATCATAGGTAATCTCCCGGGCATCTGTGTCTTCCCGGAACTGATACAGCGCAAATACGATAAACGAGATCAGCATAACGGTAAATAATATAATATTCCATCTTTGGCGGTTATTTTTATTATTCGGGTTATTATTTCCCGGAAGGTTTTGCTTATTTCTATTATTCTGGTTATCCATACCTACCTCCTAAATGTCGTCCTCTCTATTATAAGTAGGCGTTTTTTAGAAATCAATGAAAAATTTATGAAAAGATTGTAAAAAAGTCATATTTTATAGTATACTAGGTTTGAATTGCTTCTATGAAAGTAAAATTATGGACAAAAAGGATGGAACTTTATGAAAATTGGGTTTGATAATGAAAAATACCTGCAAATGCAGTCTTCTCACATTCGTGAGCGAATCAATCAGTTTGACAACAAACTGTATCTCGAATTCGGTGGAAAGCTTTTCGATGACTATCATGCTTCCCGCGTGCTTCCGGGATTTCAGCCGGACAGCAAATTACATTTACTAAAAGAATTATCGGATACCGCAGAGATTGTGATCGTTATCAGTGCAGCCGATATTGAAGCCAACAAAATCCGCGGTGACCTTGGGATCACTTATGACACTGACGTTCTCCGCCTGAAAGACGAATTTGAAGCCAATGGTCTCTTTGTCGGAAGTGTTGTTATCACACAGTACTCCGGACAGAACAGTGCCGATCTTTTCAAAGGACGTCTGGAAAAGCTTGGCATTAAAGTTTATATCCATTATGTAATAGAAGGTTATCCTTCCAACATCCCGCTGATCGTAAGTGACGAAGGATACGGAAGGAACGAATATATTGAGACAAGCAGACCTCTGGTTGTCATCACCGCACCTGGACCTGGAAGTGGAAAGATGGCTACCTGCCTTTCCCAGCTCTATCATGAGCACAAGCGCGGAGTCCGCGCAGGATATGCCAAATTCGAAACCTTCCCGATCTGGAATATCCCGTTAAAGCATCCGGTCAACTTAGCATATGAAGCAGCTACTGCTGACCTTAACGATGTAAATATGATCGACCCGTTCCATCTGGAAGCTTACGGTGTTACTACCGTCAACTACAACCGTGACGTAGAGATCTTCCCTGTACTGAGTGCAATTTTTGAGCGCATTTACGGAGAAAATCCATACAAATCACCAACAGACATGGGTGTTAACATGGCTGGCAACTGCATCTGTGACGATGAAGTCTGCAAAGAAGCTTCCCGTCAGGAGATCATTCGCCGCTACTACCGCACCATGGACCGTTTCCTTTCCGGTGAATGCCCGAAGGAAGAGACTTATAAGGTCGAGCTTCTGATGAATCAGGCAGGAGTTACCGTACATGACCGTAAGGTTGTTGATGCCGCCCTTGCACGCGCTGAAGAAACCGGTGCACCGGCTGCCGCTCTGGAGCTTCCGGACGGACGCATCGTAACAGGAAAAACCTCTGATCTGCTTGGCGCATCTGCTGCCCTGATCCTGAACGCCTTAAAAGAACTCGCCGGAATCGATCATGATATGCACCTGATCTCACCGACTGCCCTGGAACCGATCCAGAAAGTTAAAACCGAATTCCTTGGAAGCAAGAACCCAAGACTTCACATCGATGAAGCTCTGATTGCACTTTCTATCAGTGCCTCTTCCAATCCGGTTGCTGAACAGGCACTCAGACAAGTCCCGAATTTAAAAGGCTGCCAGGCTCATGTATCCGTTATGCTTGCGAATGTAGATATCCGTCTGTTCCAGAAGTTATCCATCCAGGTTACATCTGAACCGAGATACGAGAAAAAACCGATCTATCAGTAGACAAATATTATATTTTTGATTTTTATACACCCATTTCAAAAAAAATTGTTGTATTTTTTTCTGGAATGGGTGTATACTTTTAAAGTATTTTATAGGGGAATTGATTTCAAGGGGAAATCAAAGTAGCGAGGGAGCCACATAAATTTGTTTTTATGGGGTTTTTTTCTATTTTTATCTGTCAGAAGGTTATACCGGACTTTTCTGATGAATAGAAATCGCATTCTATCTTATTTTTTACAGAACACAATGAGTAGTAGACAAAAAAAATTACCATAAGGAGGGAACTGGAACTATGGCAGTTAAGTATGTATTTGTTACCGGAGGCGTTGTCTCAGGTCTTGGAAAAGGAATCACAGCAGCTTCTCTTGGGCGTCTGCTCAAGGCACGCGGGTACACAGTTACAATGCAGAAATTTGATCCGTACATCAACATTGACCCGGGTACAATGAATCCGGTACAACACGGTGAAGTTTTTGTAACAGACGATGGAGCTGAGACAGACCTTGACCTTGGACATTATGAAAGATTTATCGATGAAAGTCTTACCAAGAACTCGAATGTAACGACAGGAAAGATTTACTGGTCCGTTCTTCAGAAAGAACGTCGTGGAGATTTTGGTGGAGGAACCGTACAGGTCATCCCGCATATCACGAATGAGATCAAGAGCCGTTTCTATCGCAACCCTGCAGCTACAGATACCGAGATTGCGATCATCGAAGTCGGTGGAACCGTCGGAGACATCGAAAGCCAGCCTTTCCTGGAATCTATCCGCCAGTTCCAACATGATATGGGACATGACAATGTTGCGCTGATCCACGTCACACTGATCCCATATCTGCATGCTTCCCAGGAGATGAAGACCAAACCGACTCAGGCAAGCGTAAAAGAATTACAGGGAATGGGAATCCAGCCGGATATTCTGGTCTGCCGTTCTGAGCATCCACTGGATCAGGGAATCAAAGACAAGATCGCCCTCTTCTGTAACGTGCCATCTGATCACGTTCTTCAGAACCTGGATGTGGAATATCTTTACGAAGCACCACTCGCCATGGAAGAAGAACATCTCGCTTCCGTTGTATGCGAATGCCTGAAGCTTGACTGTCCGGAACCGGATCTGAAAGACTGGAAAGAGATGGTCGAATGCCTGAAGCATCCGACACAAGATGTAACAGTCGCCCTGGTCGGCAAATATATCCAGCTCCATGACGCATATATCAGTGTTGTTGAAGCATTAAAACATGGCGGCATCTACAGCCACACAACCGTAAATATCAAATGGATTGACTCTGAAACTGTCACACCGGAAAATGTCGATGAACTTCTCGGTGATGTAAGTGGTATCCTCGTGCCTGGTGGATTCGGTGACCGTGGTATCGAAGGTAAGATCGAAGCTATCAAATATGCAAGAACACATAAGGTTCCGTTCCTCGGACTCTGCCTTGGAATGCAGCTTGCCATCGTAGAATTTGCAAGAGACGTTGTCGGATATCATGATGCACACAGCGTTGAACTGAATCCAAACACTACACATCCGGTCATCCACATCATGCCTGACCAGATCGGTATTGAAGACATCGGTGGAACCCTTCGTCTTGGTTCTTATCCTTGTGTTCTTAACAAAGAATCAAAAGCTTATAAATTATATGGAAAAGAAGAAATCCACGAACGTCATCGTCATCGTTATGAAGTCAACAATGACTACCGTGATGCTCTTACCCAGAACGGTATGCTCTTATCCGGACTTTCTCCGGACGGAAGAATCGTAGAGATGGTGGAAATTCCGGAACATCCTTGGTTCATCGGAACACAGGCACATCCGGAACTCAAATCCCGTCCGAACAAACCACATCCGCTGTTTAAGGGATTTGTGGAAGCTTCTCTGGAATATAGTAAAGAGAAGTAATAAAGTGAAATTATATCATTTCTAAGTAAAAGAAACTCCAGAATCAGCAGTATAAAATTGATTCTGGAGTTTTTCTTTATTCATTCTTTTTTAACCATTTTAGAATTCCGTATATACATATGATTGATAAGATCGGTCCAAACCATTTCAATATGAAAAGAAATGTGTTTTGAATGGAAAATATCCATTCACTATTTGCTGTTGAAATACCATTTCCTGTTGTAATTTGAAACTGCCGCCAATTACGGCGGCAGCAAAACATTCTTCTATTATCTGTAATTAATTTTCATCAGCAATCTCAATCAGTTTATCCAGCAGTTCAGAATAACTATATCCGTAATCTTCCATCAGCTGTGGATACATGGAAATACTTGTAAATCCCGGAAGGGTATTGATCTCATTCAGGTAAACGTGATTGGTCTTTTTATCCAGGAAGAAATCCACACGGCTCAGTCCGTGTCCGTCAATTGCCTTAAAGGCACGAACAGCATACTTACGGATCTGTTCCTGAATCTCTTCATCTACTTTTGCAGGGATACATGTCTTGCTCTCTGCATCTTCATATTTGGATTCAAAGGTATAGAATTCACCGTGTGGCATGATCTGTCCGACTCTGGATACGATAATGTCATCATTTCCAAGAACAGCAGTCTCAAGTTCGATACAATCCACGCACTCTTCTACTACAACATGAGTGTCATATTTTGCTGCCTCTTCCAGCTCCGGAAGTAAATCTTCAACTTTATCACAACGATAACAGCCCACACTGGATCCTGAACGGCTTGCTTTGATAAAGCATGGCATACCAAGTTCTTTCATAATCGAAGCTTCTACTTCTTCTGTTTCTTCCATGTCTTTTTCGACAACGACCAGTCTTCCATCATTGCGCTTCTTTACATATACAGATTTGACCTGCGGAATTCCTGCACTTTCAAATACTTTCTTTGCAAAAATCTTATCCATACATGCACTGGATGCAAATACACGGCATCCTACATACGGAAGCTGTGCCAGTTCAAATAATCCCTGGATAGTTCCATCTTCTCCGTAAAGTCCGTGAAGTACCGGGAATGCAACATCCTGACTTCTCAGAAGATTGAATACACCTTCTACCACTTCTGCTCCGTCAAGCCAGGTATCTTTTGACAGGTCATTATCTTCCTGCTTTAAGATGTACCATTTCCCATCTTTTGCAATGCCGACAAGTGTAATCTCATATTTATCTTTATCCAGATGCTTCATCACTGAATTACAGGAAATTCGTGAAATTGAATGCTCACTGGACTGTCCGCCACAAACAACAAGTAACTTTTTCTTCATATCAGTTTCCCTCTGTTTCTTATCATATACTCTTCTCCGGTTCTCTCCGGATACTACTTAGAATAATTTACCACGTCCGCCATGCATTTACAATAAAAGTTTGGAATTTCAATAAATTTTTAAGCATTTTCCAGGCTTTCCACAAATGCAAACAGCTCTTCCATCGATCCCTGATAATCGCTTTCGATTGGAAGATCCTTTTTATTTTCCTTCGTATCTGTAACAAGGAATGTCTTTACACCGAGTTTCCGAATTGCAAGATCCTCTTCCACGTCATTTCCTACCATCAGACACTCTTCCGGTCTAAGATGAAACTGTTCAAGAATTGTCCGGTAATAATCCGTATTTGGCTTGCAGTAGCAATTATCCTCATAGGTTGTGATCAGCTCAAAATCCTCTGCATCCAGTCCCGCCCATTTGATCCGGTTCATCGTTGCCACCTTTGGAAATACCGGATTGGTTGCAAGGTAGGTGCGGATTCCTTTTTCCTTTGCCTTTTTCACAATCTTGTCCGACAGACTGTTTGGCTGCGTCACCGCAATTGCCTGGTTAAATTCATTTGCATAGAAATCAAGGGCAATCCGTTCGGAATTCTCCGAATCCGTCGGAAGCAGTTCGTCCATATACTGCCAGAATGCTTCCCGGTTGGTACAACTTCCGTCATTATTCACCATCGCTCCATAGCCCTTCCACACGGATGCAATAAATGCTTTCGGATCAAAGGAAATCCCCTCGGATATATATTTTTTTGCCAGAAGCGGCATATAAAAGGTAACAAATTCGTCCTGGTTCATCGGAAGCAGCGTTCCGTCAAGATCAAATAAAATATGTCGAATGTGCATTATTCTTCCTCCAGATTCAGATGATGTAACTTTTTGTAATAAGAGTCCAGCGTATACAAAGCAGCCACCGGATTATTTCCAAGCACCCGATCCTTTACAACCAGCGTTGTACTCGGCGCCTCGGCATATTTGTAAAAGAGGCTGTCATGTCCCACGCAAAGTCCCATCACGATATTGATGTCCGTCTTCTCTTTGTTCAGCATCTGCGCCTGCAGGATTGGGTTACACATATGAACTCCGACCTCCTCGCAGCGTTCCGGAATGCCGACCTCGGTCTTTGGAACTTCTCCGATCTTACAGCCCACACCGTACACTTCAAAGCCGTATTCTCTCAAAAGTCCTGCCAGCAGGTGGCTTTCCTTTAAGAGTCCCACACAGCTTGCAATTCCGATCTTCTTGACACCCAGTTTTTTTGCCCAGCGGATCGTCTCCTCCACACGGGTTGCCTGGCAGTAAAAATCGTGCTCAATCTCGGCACTTGCACGCATGATCTTTAAATCTTTTTCATCTCCCAGATAGGTATCAAGCGCCATCTGCCGGTCTTTCAAGTCCATATTATGTGACACGCAAAATCCCGGATATGGCTTATGATTCTCTATATTCTGCTTTACATTGCATTTCTTGACATTGCAATCTATACATGACAACTTTTTTGTTTCTTCCACTTTTTTCTGCCTCCTCTTGATATACAGATAAGGATAACTGGTATTTTGGGAAAATGCAAGCACGGAATAACTTTACTTGTTTCCGCAAAAGTGTTATCATTATACTAATTCAATTTTACAAAAAAAAGACATACATATGAAGTTTCTAATTTTACTGATTATTGCACTGGTCATCAGTTCGATCGGGTTTAAAAAAATTGTCTGGTTCATCTCGCTTGTCTATTGTTTCTCTATCGCCGGAATCGGCGTGGGCCTGATCGTGCTGTTCTTTAAAGAGCTGACCATCCCAACTCTGGTGATGTTCCTGCTTTTTATCGTGTACGGATACAGGCTCGACGGATATCTAATGATCCGTGAACGCAAAAGTATTTGCCGGAATGATCGCCGCGCTGATCATTGGGCGGCAAGTGATTGATTGCGGTCATTTTGTAGATGTGAAAAAAAATATTCTGTATTCCAGTTTAACTAACAAGACCTTTCAATTACTACACAAGAAAATCAAAAAGGAGATTCTGTATGAAATCTACAACAAAACAATGGATATTTTTCTTAGCTCTCCCAATTTATACTCTTTTAGGTGCGTTTTTATTGCAAAGAATTATCTATGTATATTTGAATGGTCTTATTTCAGAAATGCTCTTTTTATTGATTACGATTATTCCGTCAATTGCAATTATAATTTATATTTCTGTCTATAATAAGTCTCTTGAAGAATACGGATTTCATTTACATAAACCAATAATTCAATTATTTTGTGGAATCGTTCTTTATGTATTTATGGGAATCTTTTTCCGTTTTACTTTCTTATCCCCACCACCTTTTTCTGAAGCACTCCGTAATATAATTGCTAAATTTGACCGAATAAACATAGCTAACTTTTTCTACATATTTAATATGCTTTTAAATGTACTGACCGAAGAAATTCTCTGGCGTGGATTTGTTTTGACTTTTTTGTCAAAGAAATCAAATAATTTCTTTGCTATTTTTATTACTTCTGTTTTCTTTGGATTGATGCATTTTCCTGTTACTTATTCTTTTACACAGGTTATTAATACATGTATTATTTCCATTTTATATTGTTCTTTAAGAACTTTTTTCCCTGATAAATTTAGCATTCTCTCACTTACAGTTACTCATTTTCTTTGGAATGTGGCTCTCTATTAAAATATATTTTTGAGAAATAAGTTTGAATCTAAACTGTGAATTTTTCTACACTAAAAATTTTTTTCAGAAATGCTAACAAAATATAAACCAAAAATTTTTGACCTAAAATATAAGGTTTTAACCCCAATTTAAAGTAAGAAAATTTGACATTTCAACAGACACATGATAATATGACTATAGAAAAAGAGTGCTACCGATAGACGGTTAGCCCTTATACTAATTGATTAAAAATAACCGTTCAGTTTGCAGGCTGGGGCGGTTATTCTTGTGTCTTATTATTATCTTTGCCGAATGTGTATCCGACACAAAAGCAGGTGATTCCAAAACTCACAACTGCAATAAAATCCAAAATACTCATTGGCTTAGCCCTCCTTTCCAGCAGATTCCTTATCAAGGTTTCTATGTAATCAGAGGGTCACAGGTCTCCGTTCTACTTCGGTCGTTGCAAAACGAGTGCCACTAGCACTCTGCACCCTCTGAAAAAGGACTAACCACCACCGTTATGATAGCACCCATGCTTTGATTATATCAGCCGTGAAATTTCACCACAGTAAATTTATCAGTTGGATTCCAACAAACTCTTATCAATGATCTGGAAATTCGCCCGGTGTATGTACAGCGCTTTCCCATCGATCATCAACTTCGTAAACTTTGGCAGATCATCCGGGATTTCCCAGTACACATCTTCTCCACTATACGCTACGATCGGCTGTCCCAGTTGGGATTTGATAACAACAACTCTGGCTTTTCCAAACATATTTTTATACTTATTCAGGACACCTGCGAACGCAGTATTGTCTGTAATCTTACCGCTTGCATTGCTTTCAATATCCTCCTGCGTAAAATCCACATCCGCTTTCAACGCGTCCTGCGCAAAAATACAGGTATCACCACAACTCTCGATTTCCTTTCCATCGATTGTAATCGTAATGACAGAGGAAAGCTCATATCCTGTGATAACATTACCGTCTGAATCATAGCTTGAAGTTTCCACTGCATTTCCCTGCACATTGATCTTGTCTCCTGTAGTTGTCATTACACGATTCCCGTAATTATCATAGGTCGTGATCGTGTACGAATTCCCCACTAATTTTCCTGTAATATCGTTCAATTTGGAACTGAGCATACTGCATCCCGCAAGCGCTATAGTCATGACTGCGCATACTGCTGCCATTGCAAATCTTTTCTTTTTCATAAATTTTCTCCTTCGTCCTTTCGCAGAATCATCTTTTTGCCATTACCTTACTTTATCTTAAGTATCCCTGTATAATTATGTAAAATGTCGTCCGGCTGCATCGCATCCGATACCATGGCAATCTCAAGCTTATACTCTGTATCCTCATCACCAATTGATCCCTGAACCGGCACATACCGGTCAAAGCAGACATTTTGTTTCTTTTTTGTTGTGACAATTATCGTGACATAATCCTCCGTTGTCTGAAGCTTGTAGTAGATATCTTCTTCCGGGAATGTATCCCTTGCCCGGTCGATCATGTCCGCATAATTGTAATATTCCGATTTTTCACCAAGACCTGTCGTTTTTTCATCGATCGCATTCTGCAGCTTTTCTAAAACTGCTGCTGTTCTTGCCTCATTTTGCCTGCACTCGATCGCTGACGTAATATTCACATACAGTGAAATAACAAGTATAATCCCAGCCATAACCGCTATTGATGTTAGCCAGACCTTGGCAAGCTTTGATTTCTTTTTCTTTACTTCCTCTTTTGTGAGATGGATATTCGAAAATTCGTTTACAAAATATATCGGATTTTCATTTCCGTAAGCAATAATCGCATCGACCGTGTCATAACCTCTTTCAACACTGTATTTCTGCCATACACCATATTCTGAGTAAAACTTTTCCAGCCTGTAATAGAACGATAAAAACCATCCTGTATATCGTTTTCTCCGGATAAAAAACGCACAAATCCCGCCAATAAGAATTGCAAAATATCCGACTCCCATTACGCCATAATAAAGACCTTCTATTTTCGATACCTGCTTTTCCGGCAATACCGCAAGTAACTGATATTCCCCATTCTTTTCTTTTTCCCAGTATGTCTGAAACCGACTGCCATAAAAATATTTGATCGGATCCATTCCAAGTTCTGCAAGTGTGTAACTTACATGCTCGCCTTTATTCGGATTTTTCAAGCGCAATGACTCGCCATCCTCCTGCACAACTCCAATTACGCTCTTTTTTCCTATGAGAGAATATCCTGTTACACTTTCAAACGGATCATACTGACCGGCTCCGAAAAACCATACCAGTGAAAGGATCATATAAACGACAAAGAGTTTTATGAGTTCTTTCCACACGTTATATTTTAAAGACCTTTCTATGATCTCTTTTTCATGTGCCGGGATTCCGGGCAGTGTGCTGTACCAGGAAGCGAACCGCTCTCTTTTGGTTTCCTCATCCATTGCTTTTCTTAGATTCATTGCTGTTGCAAGCTGCATCTTCTTTTCCTCCTTTGTACATCTTCTTAAGGATAACTTGTATTTTTTTGAAATGCAAGCGTCCTCTGGTATTCTTCGAAAATCAACAAAATCATACGAACTACTTCGTTTTCAAAAAATTCCTTTATTTTTTTGACATCGTTTTATTTTTGTGTTAAAATTTAGATACTAAGACATATACATCATTTAAATTCAATCAATTATACTTTGTAATTTTTAAGGATGGATCATACCAATGTTCAATTTTAAATTTGCTCTTCTTCCACTCCTCATCCTTTCAATTGGATTATCCGGATGTACAAAGCTAAATAAAGATGTCTCCAAAACACTCTCTATTGTTATAGAACCTGCTTTTAAGGAGCAGGTTATTGATGCTGTAAAATATGCCACATCCAAAAATAACTCTCTGGAATTTGAAATTAAAATATTATCTCCTGATCCTGATAAAAGATCTGCAGAAATTCAGAAACTCCGTACACAGATCATGTCTGGAAAAGGTCCTGACTTATATCTTGTTAACTGTTCCACCGATGGAGCTGCGCAGATGAACGAACCTCTTTTTGAAAATCCTTATAAGGCAATGCAAAGTGGTGTATTCGCCTCATTGGATAAATATATGAAAAAAGATTCTTATTGGCAAAAGGAAAACTATAATCCGTCTTTTCTTCTCCCCGGTCAATATCAGGAAAGACAATATATTCTTCCTCTTTCCTGCCATTATAATATGTTAATCTCCGATACTGTACTTGATTATACACAGGAAAATGATACCTTAGAAGATTGGATTTCAAATATAAAAAGTTCTTCTGACCACGCTCTGAAAAATGCACTATTCGAATTAGATAATATCAGTGGTAACTGGTTTCAACCTGCTGCGGATTACAATTCCGGTCAGATTTTCTTTGATAAGGAAAAGTGGAGTAATTTCGCATTAGAATACTTATTATTTAAACAAGATTATTTAGAAAATGAAAAGACAAATAATACTGATACTAGCTCTTCGCATATTTTAATCTCATCTTTGGATGACATAAACGAACACACAACGCAAATAGACATAATCCCTGATATTCAGGGGAAAAAAATGGCTGCCATTCGTTGCTTTGGTGCTGTAAGTATGGCATCTGATTATAAAGAAGAAGCTTATCACTTCTTAATGTATTTTTTAAATAACGTAATTCAGGAATCAACTAGTACTAATGGAATGTCACTAAGCGCAAATGGTGTCCTTGGAACAGATTATCCGGTACAAGTATCTGCCATCCGTACAAAACTGTCCTTCTTAGATCAGTCAAAACAGGATTTAGCTATAAAAGCATTTCAGTCCTTAGAAGGAGCATATTTTCCGACAGAAGTTGAACATTTTATTTATGAAGAGATTATAGAAAATAGTAGTTTATTATATGGTCCGCAAACTGATTTTAAAAAGATATGGCAAGATAAGCTTTCGGCTTTAGCAGACAAAGCATGGAATGATTATCATACACAGGTGACAGAATAGTTTTAAGTGAAAGCGAGCGTGATGCAATGAAAAAAAAGAAGAAGGGATTCTTACTGGCTTTCCCTGCAATATCAGGATTTCTTTTCTTTTATCTGATCCCATTTTTGATTGTTTTGTGGTATTCAGTTTCTTTTGGTATCGGAAAACGCGAATTTGTAGGTCTTGATAATTATAAAGAACTATTTAAAAATACAATGTTTTTACTGGCAGTAAAAAACACTTGTAAATATATGCTTGTTACAATACCAGTTACTTTAGGGACAGCTCTCTGTATTTCTGTAATTTTACAACAGATTACGAAAGGTCAGAAAATTTTCCGACTCTCTTTTCTTTATCCAATCATCATGCCAATCGCATCTATAGTTTTAGTCATCCAGTTTTTTTTCAAAAATAATGGTTTTTTGAATCTGATACTAAACTTTTTTTATCTTCCTGAAAAAGACTGGCTTCATACATCAAGCGCTTTTTGGATCATCTGTATTTTATATTTCTGGAAATTTGTTGGATATTATATTTTCATTTATTCTTCCAGACTTCAGATGATTCCGAAAGAATATTATGAATATGCCAGTCTTCACGGAGCCGGAAAATGGCAGAGCTTTTATTATATTACCTGTCCTATATTGTTTCCGGTTATCCTTTTTACATTAATACTCTCCATAATGAATGCGTTTAAATGCTACAGAGAAGCCTTTTTACTTGGCGGAACTCATCCAGACAACAGTATTTATTTTTTACAACATTTTATGAATAATAATTTACAAAATCTGAATTACCAAAAGGTTTCCGCCAGTGCAACTATTATTACCGTATTTATTCTTTTTCTAAGTGGTCTTATCTATATGATATACTATTTTCTAAAGAGGAGGACTGCCGATGCATAAGTACAAACAGTACACCCGGCTCTTTGTTTTTTCGATCATAGCCTTTATTTTTTTATTTCCAATTATCTATCTGATTGTATTTTCAGTTTTTCATTCAGATACCGGATTTTCTCTGATGAATTATTATAAAGTTTTTCTGGCAAAACCTGATTATCTGATAAAATTTTGGAGAAGCCTTGCCATGTGTCTGATGATTGCGGCAGGACAAACCCTTTTTTCCTGTATGTCAGGAACAGCATTTGCAAAATATTCTTTTCCTCTGAAAAAATTCTGGTTTATACTATTTGCACTATTTATGATTTTACCGATTCAGGTAACACTGCTGCCGAATTATATTTTATTAGAAAAACTAAAACTTTTAAACAGTTGGAAAGCTTTGATAATCCCTGCAATATTTTCACCTTTTGGAACTGTATGGCTTACTTTCGTTTTCCAGGCAATCCCAGATTCTACACTTGATGCCGCAAGAATGGATGGCGTAAATCAGCTACAAATGATTCGCTACATTATAGTTCCAAATTCAAAACCTGCCGTTATCACATTATTTATATTAGTATTTACAGAAAGCTGGAATATGGTTGAACAGCCTATCCTTTTTCTCGAAAAAGAAACCGACTATCCCCTTTCTGTTTTTCTCGCATCACTCAATCAAAATGCTGTTGGAATTCAATCCGTCTGTGGTCTACTATGTTTACTTCCAGTGACATTTTTCTTTTTATATTACAATACAGAATTGACGGATGGACTAAAAGATATTTTATGGAGTTGATAAAATGATGAAAAAGAAAACCTGGAATGCCGGATGTATGATCCTGATTTCTTTAATGATCTGTACTATTTTATCCATCCGTATAGAAAAATGGATGCAGATACCTGTAGAGATTGCAACGATCAGTCAGACAGAAGAAGAAAAGCTTAATTCTACCATCCGTATTCCCAAAAGTTGCTATAATACCGATACAAATATGATTTTTTATCTGGCAGAGCAAGAAGGAGTATTCGGAACAAAATTTCTCGCCTTTTCAAAGGCTGTCGATCCTCTTTCCATAACCGCAGATAGTATTCTTCTTCCGGAAGAAAAAGATGAAAAAGGACAACTTTTGCAGATCATAAAATGGTCTACATATCCATTAAAAGATGGAGATGAAGTCACCATCGATCAGGAAGGGGAACATAAAAAACAGTCTGGTGAAAACAGACGTATTTTAGAAAAGCAAAAATCTTTTTTCTTTTTGTTTGGAATAACCGTCCTGATTTTAATTTTTATCTTTGCTTTTGGAATTAAAGATTTGTATAAGTTTCCTGCCGGAGATTATAGAAAATGTGTCAGAGGAATGCTACTCATTCTGATTGGATTTGGTATCTTATGGAAAATTACTGCACTTGTGAATATTCCGCGAGAATATCTGCCTCCGGAATGTATATTGGATCTGGGATTTTATTTACATTAATCTATAAAACGGATAAAGTCAAACTGCTATATGAAAAAGTTTTAAATCGCAATAGCAGTTTGACTTTCTTCTTTTTATCCTATCAATACTTTTTTTCCTTCAAATGCAAAACCATAATGATGAATCTCTTCTTTTTTTAGACCTCTGTCATATAGTTCTGCATCATAACATTTTTCTTTAATCTGTGTCAGTGCCGTCTGCACAGTGTCTTCCAACGATTCTTCTCTTTTTATATTTCTCACTTTAAATTCCATAATAATCGCCGGATACTTTTTTGTTTCTTTTATTTTAGGAATCATCATCACGTCATAACGTCCAAAACCACTTTCTCTGTTCGACCGAATCTCATAGATATCAGTCTGATCCGCAATGAGTCCCAGAACAAATCCATGATAAAATCGTTCCGGTTCATTTTGTCCTACATCAAAATAACTGAATATTGTCATTATAATCTGATTCATATAATAGTTCATAGCATCTATATCATCACTTAATAATGCCTTCATGAACTGATTATAATTGGATTGATTCTTTGCGAACCATCCTTTAAACATAGTTGTAAACATTGCTGTTGTTTCCAGATTGGTGATTCGCAGATGATACCATGGCTCTAACAAAACGCCCCGATATTCTATCTGCTCTGCTTTCAGATAACCACTTACCAGCATCAGGCTCCAGATTGCATTCTCATCTTGATCAAGCTGCTCAAATACGATTTGTTCATCAAAATTAACTACGATTTCTTTTCCCTGCAGCAATTCTTCCATCTTTTCTTTGATGTCTGTGGAAGCTTTTCGAATCAGTTCATCAATCATACTATTTGAACTGGTATCTGCCCAATAAGGACGGACCTGTTTTTTATCTAAAAAATTAGTAATTGACCAAGGATTATAGATATCATGCGTATTTCCAAATATAAAACCATCATACCAGGACTTTACAAGCTTTTTCTGATTGTTCATCCCACGCTCTTCTAACGCCTGAAATACTTCTTCTTCCGAAAATCCGAAACAGGTTTCATACTCCGTTGATGTCGTTGTTGCAACGTTAAGATTATTTAAATCTGAAAATACAGATTCTTTCGACACGCGTGTAATCCCTGTCATCATTGCTCTTTCCAAATATGGATTTGTCTTAAACGTTGCATTAAATTAACTTCTGATAAATGCTGTAAATTCTTTCCAATATCCATAGAGATAAGCTTCCTGCATCGGGGTATCATATTCATCCAGCAAAATAATAACTTTCTTTTTATAATACCGGCTCAGGCAATTTGCCAGATTTTTTACCGCATTACAGATTGTATCATTTGCCACCTGTTTTTTGATTCCTGGATTTTTTGCATAATAATCTAACTCTTCAAAGCATTTCCTCTCACCATCCGTAAGTTCATTACTTTCAAGCAGATACCTATGTTCTGAATAGGCTTCATTGATCGCCATGATAATCCCATCTCTGGCATCTTCATAATTACTGCCTTTAATTGCGGCAAAACTCAGAAAAATTACCGGATAGGTTCCTTGCATTTTACGATACTTTTCCTTTTTCCAGACTGCCAATCCTTTAAAAAGGTCTTCCCGTCCTGTAAATTGATTGGAAAAGAAACAATTCAGCATACTCATATTCAATGTTTTTCCAAATCTACGCGGTCTGGTGATCAAAGTAATTTCATCTTTTGATTCCCACCACTTACAGATCAGATCTGTTTTATCAATATAAAAACAATCATTCTCCCGAAGAGATACAAAATTCTGTTTTCCGATACTGATTACTTTTTGCATGAAAGATTTCCTCCCTTCCTGAATATCTATGGGTTATTATATCCTATTTGTTTCTTATCTTTCAACCGCTTATTTGTGTTAAATTTCTTTTCCTTCTGTGATGGTAAAATAGGTAAACTTTTTATGATCCATTTGAATTTTTATTGTGATGGAATGATTCTTTGATTTTTCTTCTTTTATCAATTCTAAGTCTACTTTTACAAAGTAACTATTAGATTCTTTTGTTATGTTAATGTCTATTAAATTGTAGGAATCGTATTGTTGCAGAATTTTTACTGGTAAATAATAAAATGTCTTTAAGAAAGATTGGAATGCCGCTTCTGTTATGAAGTATTTTTGCAAAGGCTGAGATAAGGATTGATTATCACTTCCGGTTTCCAGAATTTTTTTGTATTCTGTCTCTGCCCTGGAATCGTCATTTAGCCATTCATATATGAAAGTAGTAATTACTTCTTTATCCGGCTGATATTTCTGCAACGATATTATGATTATCGCACAGAGAACAATAATAGTACCAATGGAACTGGATAATCTTTTTTTCATAGGCATTATTTTAAACCTCCTTTGTTCTTTATAAATATCATATATATGATTTTTATTGATGGCAATATTTTTTACAGTTTTTCATATTTATTTTTTGCTTCATTGATACACATTTTTACATGCGTTATACTGAAAAAAATGATTGCAAAACTTAAAAGCCGAAAATGAATCAACGAAATAAGGAACTATTATTGATCTAGATACTATAAAACTCAAAAACAAGTCAACAGAATAAGAATATTTTATTGACTTAGATACTGTAAAATTCAAAGCTAATCAACGAAATATGCAGATATAGTTGATTTAGAATTTCAGAAATTAAAAACAGATCAACAAATTCGTTTAAACTGGACCCCATGTCAAGGACACAGTAAATTTTTTAGGTCAATTGGTTAAACAACCAATGCTGATGGTTTCTCTCCTGTAACCACATAATGATAATACTCATTTGGAGACATTCCTCCAAGGGTGGTTTGATAACGATCATTATTGTAGTAAGTTATGTAATCATCAATTCGTTCCTTTACATCCTGAAAGCAATCCCAGGTATTCACATATGGCTGAAGTTCATCTTTCATATGACCAAAGAAACTTTCCTGTGGTGCGTTATCCCAACAGTTTCCTCGCCTGGACATAGACTGGCGTAGCCTAAAGTCATTCAAAAGCCGCCGAAATGCAACACTTGTATAATGGCATCCTTGATCCGAATGAATCCAAACTTCTGCATTCATCTCGTATAAATGATTTCTCATGAGAGACTTTATTGTTTCAAGGACAAAATCAATCTCCAGAGATTCGCTTAATTGATAAGCTAGGATCTGCATTGTATATGCATCTTTTATAACGGATAAATATACATGCTTCTGCTTGAGCCGCAGATAGGTGATATCTGTTAGTAATACTTTTCGCGGGCCATAGGAACGGAATTGTCTCTTAACGTAATTCGGGGCAATTGTACTTGTACGTAATGCCTTTGCCATTCTTCGATATGGATTGGCTTTGCGTATAGGGCAGCACAAGTTGTATTTTCGCATTAATCTTTGAACTTTTTTTCTGTTCATAGTAATGCCCATACGCTTTAAACGCATGCAAATGCCCCTGGATCCTTTTGCATAACCTCGGTAATCATATGCTTCCTTGATTAGCAGAAAATCCTGATAATCAGATGCTTCACGGATAGCTCTTTGATTTGAGGCTGCGATCCAGCGATAATAACCGGATCTGGAAACGCCTGCCAGCTTACATAATTCCAAAACATTTAAAGCAGACTTGTTTTGAGTTTCTTTAAAGATTAATTCAAAGATAGCGCTTGTCTGCTCACGCGTTTTGGCTACTGCAGTTTCGGATTTGTTACGATATTTGAAATTTTTTTTAAAAACTCAACCTGTTTTTCTAAATGAACAATCCGTTCCTGTAATTCTTTGATACTGGCATCTGTTTTTTGGGTAGAAAGATCTTTTGCCTCGAATGCAGCAAGCTGTTGTTCTGTAGAAAGGCCTCGTGGAGGACGAAGTCCTTGCTCAGAATCTGCTTCTTCAAGAATACGTCTGCGCAGACTGCTTTTGCATCCTTGTGCAAACCAAGACGGATCATAACCAGCTGCTTTAAGGACTTCAGGGGTTGTTTTTCTGTGATTTCGAATCTGATCAACAAAGAATTTTTTGAATTCAAGTGTAAACGTAATGCGATTCGAACTTACGGAATAAGTATAAGGATTCAACTCCAAAACAGGTAATTGTTCTTCTGTAAAAGGTACTTTTTTGCTCATAGTGTGTCCACCTTTCTGTTTATTAATATATCACAACAGCAATGGTGGTTAAACCTTTGTCTACAAGTTGGAAATAAGACCATGAAGGAATAATTGTTTACCAATTTCATGTCTACAACTTGGAAAATACTCTAAGGAATTGACCTAATTATCTAAATTTCATGTCCACACTATAGGGTCCATTATAGTTTAATCTGGTTGATTGAAAATTACAGAAATCATAAATAAATCAACAAATTCGGCGTTGCTAGAGATGTTGGAAAATAATTGAATTAAATTTAGGGAACGCAAGACAGGCGCGGGAAGCGGAGCTGAAGCTCCTGTTCCGCTGGAGATTGATTAGTTTGTGGAATGATGCACTCTACTCTTTTGCCCCGACACATACGCTGTGCTGCATTCGGCTAATGCTGTCGCATCATCCGAATGAGAGCTGGCGCTCTATATAAAGAGAGAAAGAGGCAGAAATTCATGCGAGCATGATTTCTGCCTCTTTCTCTCTTTATGCACAGCTTGTAGCGTTTTCAAATTGCGAGTTATACAGCTCTGCGTAGAATCCATTTTTTGCCAGAAGTTCTTCGTGGTTTCCTTGTTCAATGATATCGCCGTCTTTCATTACCAGGATGAGATCTGCGTCTCGTATGGTGGAGAGTCTGTGGGCGATTACGAAGCTGGTTCTGCCTTTCATGAGGTTATCCATGGCTTTCTGGATCTGGACTTCGGTTCTGGTGTCTACGGAGCTGGTAGCTTCATCGAGGATCAGAATCTTTGGATCAGCCAGGATGGCTCTGGCGATCGTGAGGAGCTGTTTCTGACCCTGGGATACGTTGCTGGCTTCTTCGTTGAGAATCATGTTGTATCCGCTTGGAAGAGTCTGGACGAAACGATGTACGTGGGCAGCTTTGGCTGCTGCTACGACTTCTTCGTGGGTGGCATCGAGTTTTCCATATTTGATATTATCTTCGATGCTTCCGCTGAACAGCCAGGTATCCTGAAGTACCATTCCGAACATCTGTCTGAGTTCGCTCCGGTTGAAGTCTTTGATGTTGTGTCCATCGATCTTGATTGCCCCGCTGTTGACATCATAAAAACGCATCAGCAGTTTGATCATGGTTGTCTTTCCGGCTCCGGTCGGTCCTACGATGGCAATCTTCTGACCTTCTTTTACTTTTGCAGAGAAATCATTGATGATGATATGCTCCGGATTGTATCCGAAGTGTACGTGTTCAAATTCTACATTTCCCTGTAATCCTTCTACAGATACTGGATTTTCAGCAAACTGATCTTCTTCTTTTTCGTCCAGAAATTCAAATACCCTCTCTGATGCAGCGGCTGTCGACTGGAGCATGTTTGCTACCTGTGCAACCTGCTGGATCGGCTGTGTAAAGGATCTTACATACTGGATAAAGGACTGGATATCTCCAACTTCGATGGTCTGTTTGATTGCAAGGTAACCTCCTAAGATAGAAACTCCTACATATCCAAGGTTTCCGACAAACTGCATGATCGGCATCATCATTCCGGAAAGGAACTGTGATTTCCATGCAGAACGGAACAGGATATCATTAGTCTCATCAAATTCGCGAATCACGTCTTCTTCTTTATTGAATGCTTTGACAATATTATGTCCGCCATATACTTCTTCTACCTGACCATTGATATGTCCCAGATATTCCTGCTGGCTTTTGAAGTATTTCTGTGAGTGTTTTACGATTACAGAAATCAGTACCATAGATACCGGCAGGATCAGAAGTGCGATCACAGTCATCAGCGGACTGATACTGATCATCATGATCAGTACACCGATGATCGTTGTCACGGATGTGATCATCTGGGTTGCACTCTGGTTCAGGCTCTGGCTCAGAGTATCTACGTCATTGGTTACTCTGGAAAGTACCTCACCGTGTGTAGTCGTATCAAAATAATTCATCGGCATACGATTGATTTTTTCAGAAATTTCTTTTCGCATGCGATAGGTCAGCTTCTGTGATACGCCTGTCATGATATATCCCTGGATAAAGGAGAAACATGCGCTGATCACGTACAGACACAATAAAGTTAACAGGATTTTACCAATCTTTGTAAAATCAATTCCGCTGCCGCCGGATACTTTTCCGACCAGACCTTTGAAAATTTCGGTCGTCGCTTTTCCGAGAACCTTTGGTCCAATAATATTGAAAACCGTACTTCCGATTGCAAATATCATAACAAAGAAAATACCGATTTTATATTCACTAAGGTAAGTAAAAAGTTTCTTCATGGTACCTTTGAAGTCTTTTGCCTTCTCGCCGGTTCCCATTCTTCCATGTCCACCGCCCATAGGTCCTCTTCTTCTTGGCTGATTACTCATACTATGCTTCCTCCTTTCCGTCATTTTCGTTATTTAAGTCTCTCGCAAGCTCTGCTTCAGAAAGCTGCGATGACGCAATCTGATAATATGCATCACAGGATTTCAGAAGCTCTTTGTGTGTTCCGATTCCCGCAATCTTTCCATCATCCAGCACAATGATCTGCTCCGCATGTAAAATGGTGCTGATTCGCTGTGCTACAATGATCACTGTGCTGTCCTGTGTCTTTTCTTTCAATGCAGCACGAAGGGTTACGTCTGTCTTATAATCCAGTGCTGAAAAACTGTCATCAAAAATATAAACTTTTGGTTTCTTTGCAATCGCACGTGCGATAGAAAGACGCTGCTTCTGACCGCCGGATACGTTGGAACCGCCCTGTGCGATCGGACTTTCGTATTTTTTATGTTTTTCTTCGATAAATTCGGTTGCCTGTGCGATTTCTGCGGCTTCCTTCATCTCGGCTTCGGATCCATCCGGATTGCCATACAGAATATTGGACTCGATTGTTCCTGAGAAAAGTACACCTTTCTGTGGAACGTATCCAAGTTCATCCCGCAGATCATGCTGGGAAATGGTACGAATATCTTTTCCATCCAATGTGATCGTACCTTCTGTTACATCATAAAATCTTGGGATCAGGTTGATCATCGTAGATTTACCACTACCGGTACTTCCGATGATCGCCGTTGTCTGTCCCGGTTTTGCTGTAAAGCTGATATCATGAAGTACGTCTTCTTCTGCTCCCGGATAACGGAAGGATACGTGGTCAAATTTTACTTCGCCTTTTCTGGATTCTTCCAGTTTTTCCGGTGTTTTCGGATCTTCGATCGCTGTCCTGCTTGTCAGGATCTCATCCACACGGTCTGCTGCAACAGCTGCTCTTGGAAGCATAATAGAAATCATACAGATCATAAGGAAGGACATGATGATCTGCATTGTATACTGGATAAATGCCATCATATCACCAACCTGCATCTGCCCGTCACTGACACCATGTGCGCCGCTCCATACAATCAGTATGGTAATTCCGTTCATGATCAGCATCATCATCGGCATCATAAATGTCATGGCACGGTTTACAAATAAATTGGTTCTTGTCAGATCTCTGTTCGCTTTATCAAATCGTTCTTCTTCATGCTTTTCTGTACTGAATGCACGGATAACCGGAAGTCCGGTAAGGATCTCACGGGTAACAAGGTTCAGTCTGTCAACCAGGTTCTGCAGAATCTTAAATTTTGGTATTGCCACAATAAATAATACAGCAACAACCATCACGATCAGGATTACCCCAAGTACGATGATCCATGACATGCTGACATTCGTATGGAGAACCTTGAAAATACCTCCAATTGCCATGATTGGTGCATACATCACCATTCTCAGAAGCATAACTGCAAGCATTTGGATCTGCTGGATATCATTGGTACTTCTTGTGATCAGTGATGCAGTTGAAAACTTGTCAAATTCTGCATTGGAAAATCCAACAACTTTTTTAAATACCTTTCCTCTCAGATCACGTCCCGTACTTGCTGCCACTCTGGAAGCAAGAAGTCCTACGGTAACACTTGCGAGCATTCCAAGAAATGCAAGTGCAAGCATCTTACCGCCAGTTGTTAAAATATATCTGTTCTGGATCTTATCTGTATTCACGCCCAGAACACTGTAGGTTTCTTTAATATATGAAGTTGCTGACTGTTCCAGCATAGTATCCGGCATATCGTCCATTTTTTCTGATATTTTATCAATAACGTCTGCTCTCTGTTCATCCGGTATCATGTTCAGGATCTCAAAGATATCTGCATTTTCGATCTTTTTCACCTGTTCATCAATGTTTTTCTGCATTTCATCCTGCTGCTTCTTGGCAAGCTCCGGATTTGCCGCAAGTGCTGCTTTCTGCTCATCTGTCATCTGGGACTGCATACTCTCTGCCTGCTTTTCTGCCTGCTCTTTTATAGAAGAAATCATGTTTTCTTTCATAGATTCTTCCATCTTCTTTGTTGTATCGCTTCCAGATTCAAATCCATAAGTCAGAAGCATCGGCTTTCCAAGGATGTCAAATACCTTTCCTGACTTTTCTTCATCTTTTTTCACGGAATCCTTCAGAACATAAATTGCTCCATCATACTTATAATCCGAATCGGATTCCTTTTTCTCATATGCATCCAGCACTGTCTGCTGGTCTTCTTCTGCCACAAAAAGCAACAGCTTATTCATCTCTTCCTCTGCGATTGCATCCGGAATCTTCTCATCAATTCCTCCCTGCTGGATTCCGACATTGACAATGTCTGAAGTATAAGAAGGCAATGACAGATCGCAGTACGCCTGAACGATCAGGATAACAACAATCGCTGCTATAGTTGCTGCATAAGGCTTCAAATGTTTGAATAACTTTCTCATATAGCAATTATTTCCTTTCTTAGTAACTATTTTTATTCCTTAAATGGATTTTTACATGGCATATCACGGAATTCTTTTTCCTGGAAAAGATTGTCACTCATCTGTAAAAGCAGTCTTCTGCACAGTATTTTCTCTTCTGTACTCATATTCTTCAGGAGTGTATCTTCCGTGCTTCGGAGAATCTCATGCATGTTGCCAAGAATCTTCTCTCCTCGTTCTGTCAGATGGATCCTTGTCATCCGCTGGTCTTTTTCGTCCTGCTCTTTTCTAATATATCCGAGCTTTTCCAGTTTCTGAACTGCTACATTCACCGATGGCGGCGTAATATGAATATGATCTGCAAGCTCTCTCTGTGACATCGGTCCTACCATCTGCAATATTGCAAGAATTCCTGCCTGTCCGGCTTTCAGCTCTGTATCCTTCATCTGTTTCGTCACATACCATTTATACATATGTCCGACCTGTGCAAGAAGAAGTTGTACCGGCATATTCTCCCTGGTAAAATCCCCACACTCAAATTTATCCGACTTCACCCTTTCACCTCCCGCAATTTGATTAGATATCTATTCATTAGAAGTCTAATCGTTATTTTATGCGTATCACACACATAAGTCAACATTTATTCTCAATAATTTATATTTTTATAATATTTTTCACAAACAAATAATTAAATGCCTAACTATTATTTTCTCATATTAAAACACTACGAAAAGCAAAAAAGGACTCTTCTGCCATTTTCTGTGCAAAAAAGTCCTTATCATTTACCATATCTGCCTTACCTGTAAAGCTTTATTCAATTTTTCACAAATTACATATCTTGCAGGAATGCCTTCACATTTTCCTCTTTTGTCGCCCAGGAAGTGCATAATCGGATCACACTATGGGTCTCATCGTACCTTTCCTGATAAGTTACGCCATATTTTTGGCGGATTTCCTGCAATTTGGCATCTTCCACAATAATGAACTGCTGGTTGGTATTGCTGTCCATGAAGAATTCATATCCTTTTTCTTTCAGTCCATCTTTCAAAAGCATTGCCATATCAATCGCATGTTTGGAGATTTCAAAATAAAGACCATCTTTAAAAAGCTCCAGGAACTGAACGCCAAGCAGTCTTCCTTTTGCAAGCATTCCACCTTTTTGTTTAATGCAGTAACGAAAATCTTGCTTTAGACATGGATTTGTGATTACCACAGCTTCTCCGAACAATGCACCGACCTTTGTTCCTCCAATATAGAATACATCACAACACTTTGCAATATCCGGAAGTGTCACATCTGTCCCCGGTGCCATCAGTCCATAACCCATTCTTGCCCCATCCAGGAAAAGATAAAGTCCACATTCCTTACATACAGTAGAAATATTTTCAAGTTCATTCTTTGTATACAATGTTCCTACCTCTGTCGGATGTGAAATATAAACCATCTTTGGCTGTACAATATGTTCATGAGACTCATCACTCCAGTGCAGGTCGTAATATTCCTTTATCTGCTGTCCTGTGATTTTTCCTTCCTTTGAAGGAAGTTCCAGAACTTTGTGTCCGGTCGCTTCTACAGCCCCGGTCTCATGGACATTGATATGTCCGCTATCTGCACAGATCACTCCCTGGAACGGGCGTAAAATAGAAGAAATTACTGTAAAATTCGTCTGGGTTCCTCCCACCAGAAAATGAACATCTGCCTCCGGTGCTTCACACACCTTCTTAATTGCTTCTCTCGCTTCTTCACAGTAAGGATCTTCCCCATATCCTACTGTCTGCTCCATATTGGTCTCGGCAAGCTTCTCGATAATTCTCGGATGTGCCCCTTCTGTGTAATCGCTAGTAAACAAAATCATTTCAACATCCCCTCTACTTTCTCTTTTAATTCTTTTGTAGCCTGCTCAATATCCGGCTGTCCGAAAACTGCACTGATCACGGCAACTCCACAGATTCCGTTTCCGGCAAGCTCTGTCACATTCTCTCCCGTGATTCCCCCAATTGCCACAACCGGAATGTCCACCGTCTCGCAGATTTCCTTTAAAACCTTATGATCCAGCTTTGTTGCATCTGCCTTTGATGTCGTGCCAAAGACTGCACCGACTCCCAGATAATCGGCTCCATGTGCCTGTGCCTTTAGCGCCTGCTCGACCGTCTTTGCCGTAACACCGATGATCTTGTCCTCACCCAGTGTTTTCCGCACATCAAGAGCTTCCATATCGCTCTGCCCCACATGCACACCATCGGCATCTACCTTCTTTGCAATCTCTACATTGTCATTGATCACAAATGGTACATGGTAGGATTTACAGAGCCTGGCAATCTCTTTTGCTTCTGCCAGGAACTCTTCCTCACCCAGATTTTTTTCCCTGAGCTGGATAAATGTAGCCCCGCCTTTCAGCGCTTTTTCCACCTGGCTGTACAGACTTTCTCCATTCAGCCAGTGGCGGTCTGTTACCGCATACAGAACCATATCTTTCTTATCTAATCTCATATTTTGCACCTTCTTCCAATTCTTTTCCTTCCATATTATAAATCGCATCGATGATCCGATTACGGTAGGTTGCGTTTCCATCTCCCGGCTGCATATATTTCCAGCCAGTCTCACCGGCAAGCCCCATGGCACAGACCGCTGCTGCCGCTGCTTCCAGATTATTCTCCGGATTCGCCGCAAGGAATGCCGTCATCATCCCGGAAAGCTGACACCCGGTTCCGGTGATCCGTCCCATCTCCGGACGACCGTTCCGGATCACAAAGCACCTCTTTGCATCACTTACAAGGTCTATTCCTCCAGTCACAGCAATCACGGAACCTGTCCTTCTGGAAAAATCCTTTATAAACGAAATCATTTTCTCCAGATTCTGCTCCGTCAGTGTATCTGCCTCGTCTGCATCCACACCACTCGTTGTACCATGTCCTGCTGCTAAGGTCTTGATCTCAGAAATATTTCCCCGGATCACATCAAACTGAATATCACGTATCAGATTCAGTGCCGCCTCTGTTCGGAACGAACTCGATCCTGCTCCAACCGGATCTAACAGTACTTTATGATACAGTTCATTGGATTTCTTTCCTGCTTTTTGCATGCTTTCAATCTTACGCGGATTCAGCATTCCCATATTGATATTCAGTCCCTGACAGATAGATGTGATTTCTTCAATATCAGTCGGCTCATCCGACATAATCGGACTTGCACCGCAGGCAAGAACCATATTTGCCACATCATTGATCGTCACATAATTGGTGATATTGTGTATCAGTGGTGCTTTTTTTCGTACTTCATCCAGATAGTTTCCAAGCATTCTTTTCCTCCGGTAAATCATATTATTTCTTATATCTTTAAAATTGTCTCTATAATTATAAAAAGACAGATATATGTCTGCCTTTCTTCTTTTCACTATTTCTTATTATACTCTTGATTTTCTGAAATGCAATCTGCATTTACCTGAAACATATGTCATTTCCATTCTCATCCCTGTATCCGGCAGATCTATAAAAGACTTCTCCAGATAACAACCGGGACAGATGTTTTTTCACATCCGCCCCGGCTTCTTATTCACATGTTCACATGGATTTCAATATTCTATTTGCTTTCTGCTGCTTTCTTGCTCATCTCCGGTTTTACAATGAAGATTACCAGAAGAAGTCCAATCAGAGTAACGACTGCTGCTGTCCAGAATACAGATTTTACACCATTCTGGATCAGTGCTACATTGGTCGGATCAGCTGATGTACTTGCATTATATGCGACTGCAAATACTGCAACTGCAATTGTTCCTGAAAGTGAGTTTGCGAAGTTAACCAGAGAAGTTCCGATTCCCATATCTTCCGGTGCCAGCATTGCCTGTGCTGTTGGCGTAATGGATACAGCACGGAAGCTTTCAGCAATACCTGTAACTGCAAGTGCTACAAAATAAATCATGATCGAAGCACCTGAATTTGTTACCAACGCCATCACAGCCATCGGGATCATTGCAAGACTTGTACCAATTACCATTGCTTTCCATGCATTGGCAGCTTTCTTTCCTACCCATGCACCTGCGATAGTAGGAAGAATGATTGTAATCAGTGTACGAGGCATCTGCAGTGCACCTGCTGCACTCGTGGATGCTCCCATAACCTGCATGGCACCGATCGGTGCATAATAGTTCATGGCATTCTGATAGAAATAGCAGATAAATCCTACAATAAGGAGTACTGTGTAGTTTTTATTTTTAAATAATTTCATTGGAATCAACGGCTCTGCAGCTTTATTTTCAATCTTAACAAGTGCAATAAGAGCAATGATACCAATTACAAGACCTGCAAGAATCATTGGATTTGTCCATCCCATAGAAGATCCAAAGTTCAGTGCAAGCAGAATTCCGCAAAGTGATACGATGAGTGCGATCATCCCCGGAACATCAATCGTAACCTTTCCTTCTCTTTTCTGATTCGGCATGTTCATTCCAATCAGTACTATACCAAGAATAAGTGGAATTGCCGGCATAAGGATTGCCACAGTCAATAATCCCATATCTGTTAAAATACCTGCGATGATACTTCCTCCAAATCCACCAACAGCGATTGCGGTTGCAAGCATACCCATTGCCTTTGGTACATCTTTTCTTTCATTGATAAGACCTGCGATAATGTATGGTGCTGCTGTAAATGCGCCCTGTGCAAGGCTGACAATCAGTCTGAGGATCATAAGTGGAATCAGAGATCTCACAAATGCAAATGCAAAACCTGCAAGTGCACAGATAATTCCAGGAATCACTACAATGTTTCTTCTACCAATAAGGTCACCTAATTTTCCTCCGATCGGAGTCATAATCGATACACCGATCGCACCTACGATAGAGAAGAGTCCTACATATCCCATCGCATCAACTTTTTCAAGGATAGGTGCTGTTAACGTTGCAAATACCAGTCCATACATTGCTACGGAAAGCATCATGCAGATACATCCGATCTGAACCAAGTTTTTCTTTGCCTTCGGAAGCGGAATCGCAACCTGTGGCTGTTCCTGAGCCTGCTGTTCTTTACTCATATTCTTTTCCTCCTGTTCCTAAAGAAACCTTTACTCTCTATTTGTTATTTTTAAGCCACTGTGAAGCGCAATGGGCAAGACAAGCTGCTCCGATCGGGCAAACATCTTCATTAAACTGTGCTTTCGGATGATGTGCCGGATACTGTCCTCTTTCATCCAGATATCCTGCTGACAGATACATAAATGTACTTGGAACCTTTTCAGCGATCACTGCGAAATCTTCAGAAGCACTTGCAGAAATTCCCGGATATGGTGTGAGTCCCGGAATTCCAAGCTCCTGCATATATCCAACCACTTCGTCGGTAAGCTTCGGATTGCAGATCAGCGGAGGAACTTCTGAGATCATCTCAATATCAACGGTTCCGTTATATACAGCTGCTGTCTTTTCAGCGACTTCTTTCATTCTGCGGACCAAAAGTTCTCTTGCTTCCGGCTTATTGGTACGGATCGTTCCCTGGAGAACAGCGGTCTCAGGAATGATGTTTGCTGCAGTTCCGCCTGCAAACTGTCCGATTGTAAGTACACAGGAATGTGTCGGATCACTTTCTCTTGCGATCAGTTCCTGCAATGCAAGATGGATATGAACTCCGATGTTGATCGGGTCAACTCCTACATGTGGATAAGCACCATGGGATCCTTTTCCATGGATGGTGATCTTAAATCCATCTACAGAATACATCATCGTATCCTTATCATTGTACATAAAAAGTCCGATTGGCATTTTTCCCGGTGATACATGGTATGCAAGTGCTGCATCAACCGGAGGATTCTCAAGAATACCATTCTCGATCATATTCTTGCTTCCTTCAAAAGTCTCTTCTGCCGGCTGGAACATGAATTTGATAGTTCCTTCCAGTGTATCTTCTTTTTCTTTCAGCATCTTTGCTGCTGTAAGAAGCATTGTAGCGTGGAAATCATGTCCGCATGTATGTGCTTCTTTTCCTGTAGGACATGCAAATTCTTCTCCGCTTTCTTCCGGCATCGGAAGTGCATCCATATCTGCTCTCAGAAGAAGAACCTTTCCCCCTTTGCCGAGTGTAGCTGTTACCCCGTAGCCACAATCCTTCGGCTCAAGTCCGTATTCTGTCAGCTTTTTCATAACATAAGCTTTGGTCTTTGGAAGATCCAGACCAGTTTCAGCATTTTTGTGGATGTGTCTGCGGTTTGCAATTGTTTCATCCTTTAATTCCAATGCTCTTTCATAGTAATTCATACTAAGCCCTCCTTTAACTTTGTTCCTGCCATTTACATTAAAAATACTGTTCTACTTTTAGAATATTTACAGAATATTTTTATTAGTTTTTGGAACATTTACAGAATAGTTATCGTGATTACATAATACCAACTTCTAAAATTTTAGTCAATAATATTACAGAATATTCTTGATTTTCGTTGTTTTTACCTATTTAATCGTTATTTTTTTAATTTTCAGAATATTATGGTTGATTTATGGAAGATAATTTTATATGATACTTTTTGAGAGGTGAAAGAAAATGAGAAGAAAAATTGTGGCTATTACCAGCCAGTACTTAAAGGAACCTGTCTCGCAGATCGTCTCAGAACTAAAACTAAACTGCGACATCCAGGTGGTTTCCTACAACAAATTTGACACAATATCAGAAGTTTACGATTCTTACGCCGGGGACACTGACGGATTTCTTATCAGTGGTAAGATCGCAAAAGCTGCCATTGAGTCAACTGCGCACGCTTATAACCGTCCGATTGTATCCTTTGAAATTGATACAGCCGGTCTGTACCGTGCTCTTTTGAATCTGCTGATTTCCAACCGGGATCTGGATATGGACCGGATTATTCTGGATTTCCTGATTCCGATCGACGGTGGCTGTACTGCAACCGCTTTCCTTAAGGAGCTGGACATTGATACAGTTCCACCACATATTAACAACTGGACCAAGGCACTGACCCGCACCAGTATCAGTACGATTGAAAATCATGTCCTTTCAGAGCTGATCCGTATGTGGAACAACAATGAAATGGATATGGTTCTCTGTCAGTACAGTAATATCCTGCCGGAGCTTCGTGCGCACGGGATCCCGACAATCTATCCGCTGCCAAGTGTCAGCCATATCCGGGATCTTGCAAATGAACTTCTGTCCACGATCGAGCTGGAGCACATGCGTTCCAACCTTCCGGTTATCATCAATGTATCTCCCCGTAGTTCGACAGATAACACACCGGAAAATATCCAGCAGATCTATGTCTGTATGGAAGATTTCTTTAAAAAGAATCTGATGAATTGTATCCCTCAGGAAGTGGATAATCACTGCAGTGCCCTGACCACTGTGGAAATGCTGCAGCATATTACACACAATAACAAGGTCTGCGAACTGAATGAATTTCTCACCGACAAACTGCATTTTGAATGTGCTGTAGGATACGGAATCGGGGCAAATTTTGACAATGCGATCCGTAATTCTGTAAATGCCCGCAAAGAGGCTGTTCAGTTTGGAAAAAGTTTTATCCAGAATGAAAACGGGGATATGATCGGACCCCTTGGTTCATCCGACCGAAGAGTGATCCAGAATCAGTATGTGCAGAATCTTGGAAAGATTGCAAAGCAGTGTAATCTTTCACCGGTTACGATCAAGAAAGTCCTTGTCAGTACGCATGCTGCCGGATCAAATAAGATTACAACGCACGAGCTTGCCGAACGTATGGGAAGTACGGTGAGAAATGCGAACCGGATTATTCAGAATCTGGAAAATGGGGGAGTTGCGAGGCTCGCATATACGCAGACGACCAATGCGAAGGGGAGACCTGTTAAGGTGTACGAGTTAGATTTTAATTTCTAAAGATATTTTTAAGTTTGCAAATTTATAGGTTGTGACGGCAACGAAGCAAAATAATTCCCCTCAGATTCTTTGTGCAAACCATTCCGATGAACCGCTTAGAGCGGGAATCGTGTTCAGCAGAGGCTTCCACGATTCCTGCGTTTCATCTCCATTGCACAAAAATTGAATCTGAGGGGAATTATTTTGCTTCGTTGCCGCTTACATTTATTGGTTGCAGATCTACTTATTGTTTCAACTTGTTATCTTATTTTTCCGTAAATGCAAAGATCATAAATATTATTATTTTTGATGACTGCTTTTTTCATTGTGCCTTCAAGTATAAAGTTGTTCTTTTCCAGTACTTTTCTGGAGGCAATATTAGGTTCGTATACCAGCCCTGTGATTCGGATGATGTCTAATTTTTCAAAAGCTGTTTCACAGATTTGTCTTACTGCTTCTGTCATGATTCCTTTTGAGTATTCTTCTGGTAATAAATAATATCCTATTTCAGCATCTTTTCGATAGACATCTTCTTTTTGTTCAACTGATATTGTTCCTATTATTTTGCCATCAACAATAATTTCTCGAAATATACCCGTTTTTCCCTCATTTTCTTTTACTATGTTTAACCACCATTCTGCTGATTCATTAGTATATGGATTTGGTAATCTATCTGATAAATAGTTTCTATCTATAGTATTACATATTCTAATAAGGGATTCTTTATCTTCAATACTCCATTTTTTTAATTCAATTTTCATTTTCCACACCTCACTTATACTTTACGTTTCTATACATCATAGCATTAGAAAATTATACTGTCACTCCTTTTTGTATTTTGTTCAAGAAATACTTATTAAAGTATAAAAACCCTCCCGGAACTGCTTCCGAGAGGGTTCTACAGGGGATGACAGAATCGAACTGCCGCTAAGAGTTTTGGAGACTCCTGTCATACCATTTGACCAATCCCCTATTTGATTTTATGATCTAAAAAAGACCACTTGTTATTTATAGCACAGTGGTCTTTTTTTGTCAATGAATTATTTTAGTTTTTCGCATTTCATTAAGATGCAGGATTCTCTGGTTGCGGCTTCCGCGGAATTCCAGGGTGAGATCTTTTTCGGCTTCGATGAACTCGCCGTCTACGAGGGTATCGATACAGGCGAGCATCTTGTCAGTGTATTCGGTGTAGACTTTTCCGCCGGGGATGAGGTCTACATCATAGAGATATCCGGTGTAGCACCAGACATTTTTCTCCGGGTAGCTTTCTTTGATCTTTTGCAGGAGTCCTGCGAGTTCTTTCTGATTCTCCGGCTCGAAGGGTTCGCCGCCTAGGAGAGAAAATCCCTGGATATATGCCGGTTTGAGTGCTTCGAGGATCTCTGCTTCTACTTCTTTGGTATATGGATTGCCGTAATTGAAATCCCAGGTCTCGGAATTGAAGCATCCTTTGCAATGATGCCGGCAGCCGGATACGAAAAGGCTGACCCTGACGCCGGTTCCATTTGCGATATCGTAATTTTTGATTGTTCCGTAATTCATATCTTTATACTTCCCTTTTTCTTATTATAGCAAAACTGCTCTGCTGTCCGTTCATACTCTTCTTATCAATTATAGCAAATCACACCTGAAAATCAACTACTATTGTCCTCCGATAAAGTACGATTCCAACCGCTCCGGCGGTCTTTTGACTCCTCCAAATGCTGTGATAAGTGCTGCTATGATTTGTCCGCATACATTCGCCCAAGCAACTGCCTTTTTGTAAAAATAATATTAGCGTTTTACAGCCAGCTCCATTATACTATACTTATAAACACCCAAAATGTGAAAGGCAGATCAATCCAATGGCAGGAAAACTATTTTAACTGCCCCCACAAGCAAAGGAGGGATTCTCATGACGAAAAAAGCAACGCCAAAAATTTATTTTATTCTGTTATTTTTGTTCATTCTTCTTACTGGCTGCTCAACCAAAAAAGCATCTGAATCAGCCGTAAGTCCGGAAGCTGAAGCAGTACTCAATGCGATGTTCACTGCACCAAATGATGACTTGTATTCTTTGGATTCTTCTACTGTAATCGGTGAGAATAGCACGGCAGATTCTGAAAATGCTTTCGCCAATTCTGAGAAAATTCTTGAGAACTGGAACAAGCTTGTAGGAAAATATTTTGAGCGCGACCGATTAGAATATTTTGTTTCAACCTATGGTCAGACCTATCTGTCAGAGGCAGCTGTTAATAATACCCAAATAGCTGTAAAAGATATTTCGCTTGACTCCAAAACAGATGATTCTGAAACAGTTCTTGTGACTTTTAAGATCAATAAAGAAGAAATGGTCGAAAAAATCTATTTTTCTTATGACCAGGATGGTTTGATAAAAGACGTTTATCCAATTAATTTTAAATAATTTATAATAAAGGACACGGCTTCGCCAAGCGAAAGCCGTGTCCTTTATTATATCTTCTCACTATTTTTTCAAAAACATTTCCATCCTTACAGATGCAGTACCCTGTCCTTAATCTCCTGGGTCCTTCCCTGATTCCAGAACTGGGTTCCGATATATCCACAGGTTCTTCTCGCTACAAAGAGCTTATCCTGATCCCGGTTGCCACAGTTCGGGCATTCCCATACCAGCTTTCCGGTCTCGTCCTCGATGATCTTAATCTCTCCGTCATAGCCGCAGACTTCACAGAAATCACTCTTGGTATTCAGCTCTGCATACATGATATTCTCATAAATGTACTGTAATACGGAAAGTACCGCCGGAATATTGGTCTGCATATTCGGTACTTCGATATAGCTGATCGCCCCACCCGGTGAAAGCTTCTGAAATTCCGATTCAAATTTCAATTTGCTGAACGCATCAATTTTTTCGGTAACATGTACATGATAGCTGTTGGTAATATAGTTCTTATCTGTAACGCCCGGAATGATTCCGAAACGCTTCTGCAGACATTTCGCGAACTTGTATGTGGTAGATTCCATCGGTGTGCCGTATACGGAATAGCTGATATTTTCTGCTTCTTTCCATTCTTTACATTTATCATTCAGGCGCTGCATAACTGCCAGTGCAAATGGCTTCGCCTCCGGATCTGTATGGGATTTGCCAAGCATCCGCATACACATCTCATAAAGTCCTGCATAGCCAAGAGAAATGGTGGAATATCCGTCAAATAACAGCTTGTCAATCGTCTCACCCTTTTTCAGACGGGCAAGTGCCCCGTTCTGCCACAGGATCGGTGCAACATCTGAAACGGTTCCGAGAAGGCGTTCATGTCTGCACCGGAGTGCTCTGTGACAAAGCTCCAGTCTCTCATCCAGGATTTCCCAGAAACGTTCCATATTGCCCTCTGCTGAACATGCCACGTCAACCAGGTTGATCGTTACAACCCCCTGATTGAAACGTCCATAGAACTTATGACTTCCGTCTGCATTTCTCTGGGAATCTTCTACGGTAAGGAATGAGCGGCACCCCATGCACGGATAAACATCTCCGTTTTTCAGTTCTTTCATGATCTTTGCAGAAATATAATCCGGCACCATACGCTTTGCCGTACATTTTGCAGCCAGCTCAGTCAGATACCAGTATTTGGAATCCTCGGTAATATTATCTTCATCCAGTACATAGATCAGCTTCGGAAACGCCGGTGTGATCCATACACCCTTTTCATTCTTAACACCCTGCATACGCTGCTTCATCACTTCTTCGATGATCATCGCAAGGTCATCCCTGGTTCTTCCTTCCGGGACCTCATCCAGATACATAAACACCGTTACGAAAGGTGCCTGTCCGTTACAGGTCATCAGTGTGATCAGCTGATACTGGATCGTCTGGATTCCGCTCTGTACTTCGGTACGAAGCCTTCTCTCTGTGATCTTGTCGATGATCGCATCATCCAGAACCTCTCCGGATTCTATTCTTTCTTCAATGACACTCTTGCGGAGCTTCTGACGGCTTACATCTACGAATGGTGCAAGATGTGACAGCGTAAATGACTGTCCGCCATACTGGTTACTTGCAACCTGTGCAACGATCTGTGTGGTCACATTACACGCGGTAAAGAAACTATGTGGTTTCTCGATCATCGTCTCGCTGATGACAGTTCCGTTCTGGAGCATATCCTCCAGGTTGATCAGATCACAGTTGTGCTCTTTCTGCGCAAAATAGTCCATATCATGAAAATGAATGATTCCTTCTTCATGTGCACGGACGATTTCCTCCGGAAGAAGGACTCTCTTGGTAAGGTCCTTGCTGACCTCTCCTGCCATGTAATCTCTCTGTGTAGAGTTGATCACAGGATTCTTATTGGAGTTCTCCTGCTTTACTTCCTCGTTCATATGATCGATCAATGCAAGAATTCCGTTATCCGTTGTATTCGACTTTCTGGTTAATTCTCTCTTATAGCGATAGCGGACATACTTCTGGGCAACCTCATAACCACGCATCTCCATAATGCCGGTCTCAACCATATCCTGGATGTCCTCCACATTCACTGCATGCGTAAATTCCTCTGCCTGCTGTGCAATCTTCTCCGCAATTGCAATGATCTGAAAGTCATTCATCCTGTGGATGTTCTCAACCTCTTCATTCGCTTTTTTGATCGCATTCACAATCTTCTCCAGCCGGAAGTCTACTTCCTCACCGTTTCTTTTGATTACTCTCGTCTTTACTTCCAAATCCATCCCAACTTTCTCCTAACTTTGTTCCATCGCTCCACAAAATATAGTGTCACTTTTAAGTTTCTCCACTATATTTTGCGCTCTGTAGTATATGATACCCCATATTCACGAAAATGAAAAGGGGGATTTTTGTTTTTTTTATGTTATTTTTTTATCTTGCCATTTTCCAGATTCGGTCTTAAGAATTCTTCTTTCGCATACTCCCAGATCGCTTCTGAGCCTTTTGCCGTATTCCGGTTACGGTTCAGGATCTGTTCAATATGAACATCGTGTTCCTCCCACGCTTTGCCGTCTGTAGCCGCATTTAACATGATCGGCTGGATATTGTCCATCGTCCGGGCAAACTTCGACTCAGCAGTCTCCTGTGCCTCAAATTCCTCCCAGAGCGCCCGAAATTCCTTTCCCTGCTTTTCCGGAAGAAGTCCGAAAATCCGGTCCGCAGCCTTCACTTCCCGTTCCCTCTGCGTCTTCTTCGCATTTTCATCATAGGCATAGGTATCCCCCGCATCAATTTCTACAATATCATGGATCAAAAGCATCGTCACTGTCTTAAGAACATCGATCTTCTCATTGGCATATCCCGCAAGCAGAACCGTCATGATTGCCATATGCCACGCATGCTCCGCGTCATTCTCCTTACGCACCCCATCCGTCAGATATGTCTGCCTTCCAATAAATTTTTCCTTATCAATCTCCCGAAAGAAATTAAATAATTGCGTAAGCTCTTCTTTTTCCACGTTTTTGCTCCTTCTATGATGAAATACACTCTATTTGAACACCTCAAAATCCTTTTTCTCAGTACACGCACACTGTTATATATTCTACCACAAACTACCCTGTATCGGAACTTTTATTTTGTAAAAGATTGTACCATTTTTCCCAATAAATTTTGTCAAAAATTCCGTATTGAAAAAGCGCGCAATCTGTAGTAGATTACGCGCTTCCACATAAATTTGTTTCCTATTTACCATTTTTTTCGCTTCGACACCTTCAACCGGTTCATCGCCCTTGAAAGCGAAGCCTGTGTCCGGTAATATTCCTGTATACTCTGTTTCTGGCGAAGCTTTTCTTCTGCATACTCCATCTGCTCCTGGGCAAGTCTGGCATCGATATCCTCCGGTTTCTCTGCCGTCTGCACCAGCATCGTCACACGGTTGTTAACGATCTCAAGGAATCCGGCTCCGACCGCAAGGTTCACCCATTCGCCTTCTTCAAACTGAAGCATTGCCTCACCGATCACCACAGCGATCACCATATTTTCATGGTGCGGAAGAATTTCCATTCCACCGCCGTCCGGTACCGGCACGATCATCTTTCTGCAACGTCCTTCATAGAATACCCGGTCACTGGAAATGATTTTAAGTCCAAATGTATCCATACCTGGCACCTCTATTCTGCTTTTTCAGCCTTTGCCTTCTCGATGACTTCATCAATCGTTCCTACATTGAAGAATGCATTCTCCGGATACTCATCCATTTCTCCGTCGAGAATCATCTTAAATCCTCGGATCGTCTCTTTCAGAGGTACATATTTTCCCGGAACTCCGGTAAATGTCTCTGCAACGAAGAATGGCTGGGAGAGGAATTTCTGAATCTTTCTTGCTCTCATAACCGTTGCCTTGTCTTCATCGGAAAGCTCTTCCATACCAAGAATTGCTATGATATCCTGCAGCTCTTTGTATTTCTGCAGAACCTCTGTTACACGGTTTGCAACTTCATAATGTTCTTCTCCGACAATATCTGCCTCCAGAATACGGGAGTTAGATTCCAGTGGATCAACTGCCGGGTAAATACCCTGTTCTACAACCTTACGGGAGAGTACGGTTGTTGCATCCAGATGAGCAAATGTAGTTGCCGGAGCCGGGTCTGTAAGGTCATCGGCAGGGACATAAACAGCCTGTACGGATGTGACAGAACCATTCTTTGTAGATGCGATCCTCTCCTGCAGTTCACCCATTTCAGTTGCCAGTGTCGGCTGATAACCTACGGCTGATGGCATACGTCCAAGAAGTGCGGATACTTCGGAACCTGCCTGTGTAAAACGGAAAATATTATCAATGAAAAGAAGCACATTCTGATGTTCTTTATCACGGAAATATTCAGCCATTGTAAGTCCTGTCTCAGCGACACGCATACGTGCTCCAGGTGGTTCGTTCATCTGACCAAACACTAAGGCTGTCTTATCCAGAACTCCGGATGCTTTCATTTCTGTCCAGAGGTCGTTACCTTCACGGGAACGTTCTCCAACACCGGTAAAGATGGAATATCCGCCGTGCTCTGTGGCTACGTTACGGATCAGTTCCTGGATCAGTACAGTCTTACCTACACCGGCACCGCCGAACAGACCGATCTTACCACCTTTTGCATAAGGTGCAAGCAGGTCGATAACCTTGATTCCGGTTTCCAGGATTTCTACAACCGGGCTCTGGTCTTCAAATGACGGCGGATCTCTGTGGATCACCCAGTGTTCGGTATCTTCTTTGATTTCTTCGCCATTGTCGATGGTTTCTCCAAGTACGTTGAACAGACGTCCAAGGGTCTGCTCTCCAACCGGTACTTTAATTCCAGAACCGGTAGCGGTTACTTCCATGTCCTTGCAAAGTCCTTCACTTGCTGCCAGCATCAGACAACGAACCTCATCATTTCCCAGATGCTGCGCAACTTCCATAATACAGGTTTTTCCGTTGTTCTCCACCTGCAGGGCATCTTTGATGCGCGGCAGATTTCCGTCTTCAAATACAACGTCAACAACTGGTCCCATGACCTGTACAATACGTCCTTTATTCATACCTGTTTTCACTTCCTTTTCCGTTTCTGGGCTTTGGCGCCTGCACAAACCTCAGTAATTTCCTGTGTGATCGCAGCCTGCCTTGCCCTGTTATATATAATAGAAAGATCTTTGATGATTTCCTGCGCGCTGTCTGTTGCTGATTGCATTGCTGTCATTCGCGCATTGTGTTCGCTTGCATATGCCTCTACCAGACATCCATAAATCATACCAACCACGTAGTTTGGTACGATGCTGTCCAGAACCGCCTCTGCTGATGGATAAAGCGCAATCGCCTCTCTATGGATGTTAAGCGGCATTTTCATTTCATTAAATGAAGATCTCTCAAGCGGCAGGATCTTCATTTTTTCAACCGTTGTCAGCATCGAATTTTCCATTCTGGTGTAAACGATGTAGACCTCGTCCAGTTCACCTCTCTCATACTGGGAAAGAATCACTTCCGCGATATCTCTTGCCCTGTGCATGGTCGGTTTCTGCACAGTATAGAGGAAATTGGTGTCAATTTCCACACCCTTATTCGCATAATAGTGTCTGCCAAGCTCACCGACTACGAACAGCTTATGCTCTCCCGGTTCCTCCAGGATCTCATCCTCCACCTTGACAATGTTGTGGTTGTAAGCTCCTGCAAGTCCTTTATCCGCAGTAATGACAATGGAACCTATCTTTCGTTTCTCTTTTGGAATCTCTTCCCGCACATCAAAATACCGGTGCTCGATCTCAGGAATATGCCTCAGGATTCTGGAAATCTCTCCCTGAAGTCCGTAAAAGTACGGCTCTGAATCTGTCAGCTTTTTCTTCGCCTGTCTCATCTTGGTAGACGAGATCATATACATGGCGTTCGTGATCTTCATCGTATCTTTGACGCTGTTGATTCGAGTCTGTATTTCTCTGATATTTGCCATATTAACACCTGCTGTCTTTGAATTCCTTCGCTGTTTCCACAATCTTTGCAGCCAGTTCATCGGACAGAGCCTTTGTCTGCTCAATCTCTTCACTGATTTCCGGATGAACTGTTGCAAAATAATTCAGCATATCCATCTGGAATTTCTTAACCTCTTTTACCGGAATTCCCAGAAGCACTTTATTTCGTGCTGCGCAGAGGGTGATGACCATCTCATGCATGGACATTGGATGTCCGAGTGGCTGTTTCAGAAGTTCCATCAGACCAGATCCATATTCTAGCTGTTCCTTTGTTGCTGCATCCAGATCGGAACTGAACTGTGTGAATACTTCCATCTCACGATACTGTGCAAGATCGATACGGATACTTCCGGCTGCCTTCTTCATTGCCTTTGTCTGTGCTGCACCACCAACACGGGATACGGAAAGACCTACGTTAACCGCCGGTCTCATTCCTGAGAAGAACAGATCACTTTCCAGGAAGATCTGTCCATCTGTAATGGAAATGACGTTGGTCGGAATGTATGCAGATACATCTCCTGCCTGTGTCTCGATGATTGGAAGTGCTGTGATCGAACCGCCTCCCATTTCATCACTTAAACGGCTTGATCTCTCAAGCAGTCTTGAATGCAGATAGAAAACATCTCCAGGATAAGCTTCACGTCCCGGTGAACGTCCAAGAAGCAGGGACAGCGCACGGTATGCAACCGCGTGCTTTGAAAGATCATCGTAAACGATCAGGACATCTTTTCCTTTATGCATGAAATGTTCTGCGATCGCGGTTCCTGCATATGGTGCAATATACTGAAGCGGTGCACAGTCACTTGCTGTTGATACTACTACGATGGTGTAATCCATTGCGCCGCCGTTTTTAAAAGTATTGACAACCTTTGCGATCGTTGATGCTTTCTGACCGATTGCTACATAGATACAGATGACATCCTTACCCTTCTGATTCAAAATCGTGTCTGTAGCAATGGAAGTCTTTCCTGTCTGACGGTCTCCAATAATCAACTCTCTCTGTCCACGTCCGATCGGGAACATAGAATCGATAGAAAGGATTCCTGTTTCCATTGGAACGCTGACGGATTTACGGTCTACAATTCCTGGTGCTTCATTTTCAATCGGTCTGTAATCTTCTGCTTCGATTTCTCCCGCTCCGTCAATCGGAGCTCCAAGTGCATTTACGACACGTCCGATAAATTTATCGCCAACCGGTACTCCGGCTTTCTTTTTGGTACGCATCACTTTCGTACCTTCTTTGATCTCTACATCTGATCCGAACAGGATGCAGCCGATCGTATCTTTCTGAATGTCCTGAACCATACCTTTCAGTCCATTTTCAAATGTCACGATTTCTCCGTACATTGCATGCTCTATTCCATAGATATTTGCAATTCCGTCACCGACAGAGACAACCGTACCGACCTCGCTGTCTTTACTGATCTGATCAAAGTTCTCTATTTCATTTTTCAGAATAGAAATAATTTCATCTGAGCTAATTGAACTCACTTTGTTCACCTCCAGGTCAATTTTTGCTCTAATCTCGATAATCTTCCTTTCAGACTCCAGTCATATTCATCATCACCGGTCTTTAAGATAAATCCGCCAAGTAATGCCGGATCTTTGACTATCTCGATCTTCACATCTGTCTTATGGTACTTCTCACAAAGAAATTCTCTGATTTTCTCAAGTCGCTTTTCATCTGGTGCTTCCACACAGGTAAGCGTTGCCATCTGGATTCCTTCCTGCATTTTACAGTATCTGTCATAAGCAAAAAGAATCTGACTGATCTCGCTCATTCTCTGATTACGGCATATAACCTTGAGAAAATTTTTTATTTCTTCCGGGAAAATCTTGTCGATCGAACTTAATTTTTCCCGCATCGGTACCACCGGACTTGCAAATGTTTCTTCAAGCACCGGTACTTCTTCAAAAAGCCTTTCAGTCTCTCCTACCGCTTCTTTTGAAATTCCAAGCTCATATAAAACATGTGCATACTGTTTTGCCGAAGGGCTACAGCAATACTCTTTATTTAACCTCTTCATTGACATGAGCATCACCTGCACCTTTCAGAAACTGATCATATATATCCTGATTTCCTTTTGTGTCATCCACAATCTTACGTGCTGCCTGCATTGCCAGTCCTGCGATCTCACTTTGCAGATCATTCATGGTCTGTTTGCGTTCATTTTCAATCGTCTTTCTGGCATCTTTCAGGATTCCTACGGCTTCCGTATTGGCTTCCTGAAGGATACGCTCTGATTCTCCGGCTGCAGTTTTCTTAGCTTTTTCCACGATCTGAATGGATTCTGCCTTTGCTCCTTCCAGAGCCTTTTCATATTCCGCTTTCAGTCTCGCCGCTTCTTCCTGACTATCACTGGCATTCTTCAGTCCGTCAGCAATCATTTTTTCACGTTTTTCCATAATTCCCATTACTGGTTTGAATAAGAATTTTTTCAGCAAAAGATAAAAGACAATCAGGTTGATGATCGTAAAGAGAAGGCTTACATTAAACTGTATCACCTGTCCCACCTGCCTTTCTTCATTTTACTTTTCTTATTTCAGCATCAAGATGATAAGAAGTCCGATAATGAAACCGTAAATAGCGGTTGCCTCTGCAAGTGCACAACCAAGGATCAGGTTCTTGCTGATCTTGCTTTCTGCTTCCGGCTGTCTTGCGATCGCATCTACTGCTTTACCTGTTGCAAGGCTGATTCCAAGTCCTGCTCCTAAACCTGTTAAAACTGCTACTGCTGCTCCAATTGCTACTAACATAATCTTAATCTCCTTTTTTCTTATAGATTTGTGTTTCTTCTGTCATTTCGGGATTATTCCTGCTCCTCATTCATGAAAAGTGCTGTCAGGAATACGAATACATATGCCTGCAGGAATCCATCGAAAATATCGAAGTAAAAACTAAATGGTATCGGGATAAGAACCGGAGCCACTGCTTTTAAAAGCTCCATGATAACAAACGCTCCCAATACATTACCGAACAGACGCATGCAAAGTGATAATGGTCTGATCACAATCTCCAGAACCATAATTGGTGCTACGAATGGTACCGGCTTTGCAAAATGCGCCGCCCAGTGCTTAAATCCATTCTTCCGGATTCCGGAAAATTCAATCAGGCACATACTCATGATCGCAAGTGCTGCTGTTACATTGAGGTCTTTTGTCGGTGACTTAAATCCGAACAGACCAATGATATTGGCTATCCCAATATAGATAAGCACTGTAATCAGATACGGAATATATTTCCTGTTTTCTTTTCCCATGATGTCTTCAAAGAAGTCCAGTCCTTTTCCTATTGCGGATTCCAATAAAAGCTGAACCTTTCCCGGATTTTCGACGCTCAAGCTTCGGACAAATATGATACAAAGTCCTACGATTACCGCCATGATGATCCAGGTAACTACGACCGACTCTTTTACCGGTATTCCACCGAATATCGGGATCGTAAACACTGTCTCGCAGTTCAGCTCTTCTAACAGAGTCTCTGTTAAATGTTCCGTATCGCTCCCTCCCTTTCGTTTTATTTATTCTTATTTTAGAGTACTTTTTAGAGTGTCCTCTAAAAGTCATGCTTATATTACGCTCACACTTTTTCTTTGTCAATATTTTCAGCTTTTGTAGATTGTACAGTAAAAAAACCAATTTTTTTATCTATTTTCACTATCTTCATCTATTTTTCTTTTATTTTCTTTAGCTGTTTTTACTTCTATTTTTTGACATTTTTTTTAGTTTGTAGCATTCGAGATTCTTTTTTGACGGATTTTGTGCTTTCGTACAGTTGAATTTTTGGCATTTTTTACAATTATTTTCTTTCATTTTTATGCACTATGTATAGTGACTATGTCGAATATGTATATGGTAGGATGGTTATTTTATTTTTGGAAATGAAGAGTTGATTTGGACTTGCGCTATCACCATTCCGCACTTGGTCCATTAGATAAAAAAAGGACTCAAACTGAGTCCTTCAAGTTACAGGGGATGACAGAATCGAACTGCCGCTAAGAGTTTTGGAGACTCCTGTCATACCATTTGACCAATCCCCTATATGAAATTGTTGATTGCTGAAGCAACCATGGACTATATTAACACAATGGCTGCTTCCTGTCAATCATTTATTCAATATTTTCTTTGCATCCTTTGCAAATAATTTCTTCGCGCAGGTTTCACTTACAGATTGCCCCTGCTGATCTGATCGATCTTTTTCAGTTCTTCCCGGGTGAACTTCGTATTCTGCACAATCTCCACATTCTGAATGATCTGCTCCGGTCTGGACGCTCCGATCAGCACACTGGTCACATCCTCATCTTTCAGGATCCAGCTCAGTGCCATCTGTGCAAGAGACTGTCCTCTCTCACCTGCCATCTTATTCAGAGCCTCGATCTGCGCAAGCTTTTCTTTCGTCAATGCATCGGCATGTAGAAATCTTCCATCCACAGCAATCCGGCTGTCTGACGGTATTCCGTGCAGATATTTATCTGTCAGAAGCCCCTGTGCCAGCGGACTAAATGCAATGATTCCTTTTCCCATCTGGTTCGCCGTCTTTTTCAGACCGTTCTGTTCAATCGTCCGGTCAAAAATGGAATACCGGTTCTGGTTAATGACAAACGGACATTTCAGATCTTCCAGAATCTCCGCTGCACGTACCATTGTCGGACCATCATAATTAGAAATTCCGACATAAAGTGCCTTTCCACTCTTTACGATGGAATCCAGTGCACCCATCGTTTCTTCCAGCGGAGTATTCGGATCCATTCTGTGATGATAGAAAATATCTACATAATCCAGCCCCATTCTCTTCAAGCTCTGGTCAAGGCTTGCGATCAGATACTTCCTGCTTCCCCAGTTCCCGTAAGGTCCCGGCCACATATCATAGCCTGCCTTGGTGCTGATGATCATCTCGTCCCTGTATGGTGCAAAGTCTTCTTTTAAAATCTTTCCAAAATTCGTCTCAGCACTTCCGTATTCCGGTCCATAGTTATTCGCAAGATCAAAATGGGTGATTCCCAGATCAAATGCTGTCCTGCACATTGCCTTCATATTCTCCGGATCCGCATTGGTTCCAAAATTGTGCCAGAGTCCTAAAGAAACTGCCGGCAGTAAAAGCCCACTTTTCCCACAACGGTTATATACCATGGTATCATATCTCTCAGATGATGCTGTATACATAATTCATTTCCTCCTTCATTATCTCTGAAATGAAACTTTACTATTTCTTTTACAGATTTCTCCTATCAGATAGGATACCTTTTTCCTGCATAAATGTCCAGTAAATCCCGGCATCTGCCCTTTTTTCTGCCAGAAAACGGGATTTTTTTATAATCGACAGCCGGAAATTACATCTGTCTCAGAAGATTAACCATTTCGATTGCAGAAAGCGCACAATCATATCCCTTATTTCCACCTTTACTTCCGGCTCTTGAAATTGCCTGCTCGATATTTTCAGTCGTGATCACACCAAATAATACCGGCACTCCGGTTGCAAGTCCGACCTGTGCGATCCCTTTGGATACCTCATTGCAGACATAATCATAATGCGTCGTGTCTCCACGGATCACTGCTCCCACACAGATCACCGCATCATACTTTCCGGATGCCGCCATTTTAGAAGCTGCTGTCGGAATCTCAAATGCTCCAGGTACCCATGCTGCCGTTATGTTTTCATCTTCCACGCCATGGCGTACCAGCCCGTCTACCGCACCACCAAGTAGTTTATTGACAATAATCTCATTAAATCTTGAAGCAACAATTCCTACTTTCATTCCCTCTGGTGCTACTACTTTTCCTTCTAATACGTTGATCTGTCTCATGTTTTTTCCTCCTGTAATTAAAATGTTTATTCTATATATAAATACTGTTTATTCTCTTTTTACTGAAATTTGATTTCTTTAAAGATATGTCCCATCTTTTCCTGCTTCGTCTTCATATAAAATGCATCAAATTTCTGCGGTGCTATTTCAATCGGTACTCTCTCATGGATTGCAAGCCCGAAACCGGAAAGTCCATATACCTTCTCCGGATTATTAGTAAGAAGCCTGAGTGATTTTACTCCCAGATCTGATAAAATCTGAGCCCCTACCCAGTATTCCCTGAGATCCGGTGCAAATCCCAGACGGATGTTGGCTTCCACGGTATCGTATCCCTGTTCCTGAAGTTCATACGCTTTCAGCTTGTTGATCAGACCGATTCCCCTTCCCTCCTGTCGCATATACAGAAGAACTCCTCTTCCTTCTCTCTCAATCTGCTTCATCGCCGACTGCAGCTGTTTTCCACAATCGCACCGGAGAGATCCGAAAGTATCGCCGGTCAGGCACTCGGAATGTACACGGCACAGAACGTCTTCCCCATCACCAATCTCACCTTTCACCAGTGCCACATGATGTTCACCGGTAATGTCATTCACATACCCATAGATCTGAAATTCTCCATACTGGGTTGGCATCTTTGCACATGCTTCCCGCACGACATGTTTTTCATGGATTCTGCAGTAATCCTGCAGATCTTTAATCGTAATAAATTTCAGGTCGTACTTCTTCGCCAGCTTCCAGAGATTCTCTGTCCGCATCATCGTTCCGTCCTCTTCCATGATCTCACAGCAGATTCCACATTCTTTCAGTCCGGCAAGACGCATCAGATCAACCGTTGCCTCGGTATGACCATTTCTTACCAGCACACCTCCATGCCTTGCCACCAGTGGAAATACATGCCCCGGTCTTCGAAGGTCCTGTGGTTTTGTTCCTTCTTCTGTCAGGCTACGCATGGTATATCCGCGCTCTGCTGCTGAAATTCCCGTTGTCGTATCCACATGGTCAACGGATACCGTAAATGCAGTCGAATGGTTATCTGTATTTTCAGAAACCATCTGTGGCAGCCCAAGCTGTCCGGCCAGCGCTGCACTCATCGGTGTGCAGATCAGCCCTTTCGCATGGCATGCCATAAAATTGATATTCTCCTGGGTTGCAAATTCCGCCGCGCAGATCATATCCCCTTCATTTTCCCGGTCCGGATCATCCGTTACCAGAACGATCCTTCCCTGGCGTAATTCTTCAAGTGCCTCTTCTACGCTATTGTATTGATACTGTTTCTCCATTTGTTACTTCCTCCTGTCCGATCATAACTCATTTTTATCCTGTTCTTCTTTGTACTCTCCATTTCAATCCCGGAATTTCTTCGCATCAAATTCCATACTCCTCTAATAATTCCATGGTAAGTCCTCCACATTTTCCAGCCGGTTCCGATGGTGTAAGAAACTTTTTAATATACTTCCCTACAATATCATTTTCCAGATTCACCCTGTCCCCAGCTTTTTTCTTCAGCAGCGTGGTTTCCTCTCCGGTATGAGGAATGACTGATACCTGAAAGCTTTTTTCATTTACTTCTGCCACTGTCAGACTGATTCCATCAATACAGATTGAACCTTTTTCTACGATCAGTTCCAGAATCTCCGGCGTTGTCCGGATTTTTACCCATACTGCATTTTCTTCCTTTCTGAGTTCTTCAATCATTCCGGTCCCATCAATATGCCCTGCAACGATATGTCCGCCGAATCTGCCATCTGCCGCCATCGCGCGTTCCAGATTCACTTTTTCACCGATCTTTGTGTCACCGAGGTTGGTTCTTCGCACCGTCTCCGCCATCACATCTGCGGTAAATCCATCTTTTTCCAGGGAAACCACCGTCAGGCAGACACCATTTACCGCAATACTGTCTCCGATCCTGGTTCCACCGAGTACTTTTTTTGCCCGAATCGCAATCTTCCCGGATGATCCAGAAAGTCGGAGTGACCGGATGGATCCGGTTTCTTCTACAATTCCTGTAAACATTTACATTTCCTCCAAAACCTTATACTCTGCCAGAATATCTTCTCCAACCTGCGAGATTCTCATAAGCTGTAGCTTGATGGCATCGTCTACTTTCTCAACTCCAAAGCCTTCCACCGGAGTCTTGCCGCCTCTTCCGCCAAAAATTTTCGGTGCGATAAAAGCTTTCACCTCATTTACAATACCGGATTGCAGGGCATCCTCATTTAAAGTTCCACCGCCTTCAATAAGTACACTGTCAATTCCCAGCTCTCCAAGCTTTCTCATCAGAAGCTGCAGATTGATCTCCCCTTTTTCCGAAGGAACGCTGAGAAGCACGACTCCAAGCTTTTCCAGACTGTGTTTTTTCTCTTCTAAACAAATCGCATTCCCCTTTTCACCGGCATATGCAACGATCGTCCGGTATCTCCCTGCTGTCTGGCAGATCTGACTGTCCAGTGGGATCCTGAGCATACTGTCACAGATAATTCTGACCGGACTTTTCTTTCCCTCCAGACGCACATTCAGCATCGGATCATCTGCCAGAACCGTTCCGATTCCTGCCATGATCGCCATATAGTCATGGCGCATCTCATGTACCAGACTTCTTGCTTCCTCACCGGATATCCATTTTGATGCTCCTGTTTTTGTCGCAATCTTTCCGTCTGCCGTCATTGCGTATTTCATCACCACATAGGGCAGCCCTGTTGTGATATAGTGGAAAAAGACCGGATTTAACGCATCACATTCTTCGCGCAGGAAATCCTCTTCCACCCGGACGCCTGCCTCGCGTAAAATCTTTGCTCCTTTGCCGGACACTTTCGGATTCGGATCTCTCGATCCAATCACAACCCGTGCGATCTTCTGTTCCAGAATCGCTTCCGTACATGGTGGTGTCTTCCCATAATGGCAGCACGGCTCCAGCGTCACATAAAGTGTTGCTCCCTCGGCGCTTTCTGTCAGGGATGCGATTGCGTTCCGTTCTGCATGAAGCTCACCACATTTTTCGTGATATCCTTCCCCGATAATGCTTCCGTCCTTTACGATCACGGCACCAACCATCGGGTTTGGATTTGTCCATCCACGTCCTTTTTTTGCCAGTTCAATTGCACGGCGCATGTAAAATTCATCTGTCATTTTTTCTCCTTTCTCATCTCTCCCGGAAAAACCCCCGGGAAATGTACTTTACTGAACGGTTTAGATCTATCGGATAATTTTCCTGTGAAAATGTTTTTTCCACTTAACCGGAAGTTCCTGTGAAATACGAAAACCCTGACAGCTTTTTTCCTGTCAGGGTTTTCTTTTATTGGTTGTATTTCTGTAGATCCTGCCGTATCTGCAGGAGACCTTCTATCCTGAAAACTTTATTTCCCGGTATAGAAAAAACGCTCTGAAACGATTCACGTTCCAGAGCGTTTTACTTTCTTTATTCCTGTAGATATGATAGAGAATCTTTCTATCAGCAACGATTCAACTTCTTCCATCCAGACTTTACTGTCGGCACTGGAATCTCACCAGTTCATACCTTACGGCTCGCGGGCTTTACCGCCGGTGGGGAATTTCGCCCCGCCCTGAAGCATTATTTGGTTTTACAAACCTTACTATAGCACGGTAACGCAGTAATTGCAAGATTATTTTTTCGACAAACCAGTATGTTTATGCTATTCTTATATGGAGATATCAGAGTCCGCTTATTACCAGGCTGGTACAGATGGTTATTTCATTTAATCTGGCTTTAAGAAAGATGAGGAATTCAAAAACATGTTTCATAAATTTTTAAAATACATTTCCCAGAGTATTTCCGGAATGATCGGTGTCTCCGTCTACATTCTGGCAGATACCTTTTTTATCTCTTACAAATGCGGTGCAGATGGACTTGCTGCCCTGAATCTGATCCTGCCGGTGTTCGGTCTGGTCTTCGCAATCGGTTCGATGATCGGAATCGGCTCCGCCACACGATACAATATCAGCACAGCCAAAGGTTCACCTTCGGACTACTATTTTACCCAGTCCATCTTCTGGTGTCTCATATGCAGCATTCCTTTTATGCTCACCGGAATCTTCATTCCGCATAAAGCACTTGCACTTTTAGGAGCAGATGCCGGGCTCATCCGGCTTGGACGTAATTATATGCGTATCGTCCTGCTCTTTACCCCGTTTTTTATGTCAAACTATACCTTCACGGCATTTGCGAGGAATGACCATGCGACCTCTATCGCCATGATCGGTTCCATTTCCGGAAGCTTCTTTAATATTTTATTTGACTATATTTTCATGTTCCCTTTGAATCTTGGATTTCTGGGGGCTGCACTTGCAACCGCTCTTTCACCGGTTGTGACGATGCTGGTATGTTCGACACATTATCTTGGAAAGAATAACCATGTAGAGTTTCACTGGCGCAAGCCCTCTCTTCGCCGGATCATCGGATGCTGCCAGCTTGGTGTTTCTGCATTTTTTGCTGAAATTTCTTCCGCTGTCATTACGATTATATTTAACATGCTGATCCTGCGCATTGCGGGAAATATCGGGATCGCAGCCTACGGCGTAGTTGCAAATATTTCACTGGTCGCAATGGCGATCCTAAACGGACTTGCCCAGGGTGCACAGCCGCTGATCAGCCAGAGTTACGGAAAAGGTGAACATGATCTAGTCCGTAAATTTCTCAACTGGTCTCTTGCTGCAGCACTTCTAATCGAGCTTGTGATCGTTGTACTGATCTACGGATTTACGGATACCTTTATCAGTATCTTTAACAGCGAACATAATCTCCAGCTGCTTGCTTACGCCCATACTGGTCTTAGGCTTTATTTCCTGGGCTTTTTAGCCGCCGGTATCAATATTGTGCTGGTTGCCTATTTTTCCGCAATCGACCGGGCACTTCCTGCCGTCCTTGGTTCTGTTATGCGCGGCATTATCGCAATTGCTTTCTGTGCGATTCTGTTCTCACAGCTTCTGGGGCTGAATGGAATCTGGCTTTCTTTCTTAGGATCGGAAATCATCACATTTTTTGTGATTCTGATTTTCCGGAAATCTTGATTTTGTAATTGACAATTTTTCTTTTATCATGTATTCTTTAATTATAGTAATGATTCTTATTATTGAGTTTAAAAGTCAGGAGGAATGTCATATGGATAAAAAAGCACTTTACAATTTATCTTATGGAGTATTTATGCTTGCAACACGCTCTGGGAATGTAGTAAACGGATGTATTACCAACACCTGCATCCAGGTTGCGAATAATCCGGTACGAATCGCAATCTCTGTGCTGAATAGCAACTATACCTGTGATCTGATCAAAGAGAGCGGCATTTTTACGTTAAGCCTGCTTGACCAGACCTGCTCTTTTGAAACGATCCGGCATTTCGGTTTCCAGTCCGGCAGAGATGTTGATAAATTCGCAAATATCACTGCACCTGCAGATGAAAATGCAGTTCCTTACCTCGGATGGCAGACATGTTCTGTTCTCAGCGCAAAAGTAGTTTCCAGTCAGGATCTTGGAACACACACCCTTTTTATTGCTGAAGTAACCGATGCGAAACTTTTAAGTGACAATCCGCCTCTGACTTACGCAGATTATCAGGCACATGTAAAGCCAAAACCAGAACAGAAAAAAGAGGATAAGAAGATTATCGGATGGCGCTGTAAGATCTGCAATTATGTATACGAAGGAAGCAATCTTCCGGAAGAATTCACCTGCCCGCTCTGTGGACACGGCGCAGATGATTTCGAACCCATTTATGAAAATGCATAGCCTGTTAGAAAATAGACGTTTCAAAAAGAGGGAGTGTATGACTTGAGTTTAAGTCACGCACTCCCTCTTCCAAATTTCCTGTTTTCCGATATTCCTTTTCTAAAACACCATCAGTTTATAAATATTTTCCACATCTTTCTGATCGAGAGTTGCAAATCCTTCCACTGTACCTGTATTTACATCTCCATAACAGCAGATATGTGCCAGCTTTTCAATATCTTCTTCTTTGGCTCCAAGCTCTGCAAAATTCTTTGGCATTCCAATCGAAATTAAAAAGTTTCGAAGTGCCTCAATTCCTTCCCGTGCCGTTCTCTTTGGATCTGTAAAATCCATCTGACAGCCCCAGACACGGACTGCAGCCTGTGCAAAACGCATCACATTGTGTTCCAGAGTATAAGTAAATACAGCCGGCATAACAACCGCAAGTCCTGCACCATGCGCGCAGTCATATAATGCAGATAATTCGTGCTCGATGTTATGGCTTGTCCAGTCCTGTGTACGTCCTACTCCGCAGGAATTGTTGTGCGCCATCATACCTGCCCACATGATATTTGCTCTTGCCTGATAATTATCCGGATCTGCAATGACTCTCGGTCCTTCATGGATCATCGTCAGAAGAAGTCCTTCGATCATACGGTCTGTCACCTCTACTTCTTCGGTATTGGTCAGATAACGCTCATACAGATGTGCCATAATATCCGTAATTCCGCAAGCTGTCTGATATGCCGGAAGTGTCTGTGTAAGTGTCGGGTTCATGATCGTGAATTTCGGACGGAATGCTTCTCCGGTTGCCCCTCTTTTGAACATTCCTTCTTCTTTTGTAATAACAGAGTCCGGTGATCCTTCGCTTCCTGCTGCTGAAATCGTAATAACTGTTCCGATCGGAAGTGCTTCTTCGACAAGCTTTCCTTCATAATAATCCCAGAAATCTCCATCGTAAACCGCACCTGCCGCAATCGCCTTTGCGGAATCAATGGTACTTCCGCCTCCGACTGCAAGTACAAAGTCTACTTTTTCTTTCCGGCACAGATCAATTCCTTCATATACAAGACCACTTCTCGGATTTGGCTTTACGCCTCCTAATTCTACATAAGAAATTCCTTCCCCATCCAGAGATTTTTTAACACGGTCCAAAAGTCCGGAACGAATGACAGAACCTCCGCCATAATGGAGCAGTACACGGTTGCCGCCAAAACGTTTTACATACTTTCCGGTATCATTTTCAGTATCCTTACCAAAAGCAAAATAAGTCGGTGCATAAAATGTGAAATTTTCCATCTTTTATTTCCTTCTTTCCTCTTATGATTTTCTGCTAATTTTTAGTATAAATCCTTTTTTGGGCCTTCGCAAGATGACGTAGAAAATATTATTCTCTCCCTGCTCTTCGGATAAATTTTCATAATACATCCAAGCCAAAATCAGTATTTTCCCATATGCACACAAAATGGCTGCCACCCGGACAGCCATTTCCCATATCTCTTTATTTTCCGGCTTCTTCTACAGCCGCTTTCATTTTCTTCACATACTCAGCCACATACGGCACACAATCCTCACCATACTTTGCAACGATCTTCACGATTGCCGATCCCACGATCGCACCATCGGAAAGGGATGCCATCTCCTTTGCCTGCTCCGGCTCGGCAATTCCAAAACCTACCGCGCAAGGGATATCTGTCACTTCTCTTACCTTCTCGATCATATCACCGATATTGGTTGTAATCTGCTTTCTTACTCCGGTAACACCAAGTGAAGACACGCAATAGAGAAATCCTTCCGCTTCTTTTGCAATCATTTTGATTCTTTCATGGGAAGTCGGCGCGATCAACGATACCAGTTCGATCCCATATTCCTTACATACTCCTGAAAGCTCTCCCTTTTCCTCGAACGGAACATCCGGTACGATCACGCCTGCCATACCGCATTCCACACATCGCTGCATGAACTTCTCTTTTCCGTAAGTAAAAATTGGATTGACATAAGTCATAAATACCATCGGAATATGGATCTCATCCTTTACTTCTTTTATCGCATCAAATAATTTGTCCAGAGTACAGCCCGCTGAAAGTGCCCGTTCGTCTGCCTCCTGGATCACCGGTCCTTCTGCGATCGGATCAGAAAATGGGATTCCGACCTCGATCAGGTCTGCTCCTGCCTCCTGCATTGCAAGGATCAGTTTTTTCGTCACATCCAGGGACGGATCCCCTCCTGTGATAAATGGGATAAATGCTTTTTTATTTTCAAATGCTTCGCTTATCTTATTCATAGATTTCCACTCCTCTGTATCTTGCAATTGCCGCTACGTCTTTGTCTCCACGTCCGGATACGGTTACAACGATGATCTTGTCCTTGTCCATAGTCGGTGCCAGCTTCATTGCATAGGCGATCGCATGTGCACTTTCTACTGCCGGGATGATTCCCTCTGTTCTTGACAGATATTCAAATGCATTTACCGCTTCCTCGTCGGTGATCGGCACATACTCCGCTCTGCCTTCAGCTGCAAGCATTGCATGCTCCGGTCCGATTCCCGGATAATCCAGTCCTGCTGAAATCGAGTAAACCGGTGCGATCTGTCCGTCTTTGTTCTGGCAGAACAGAGATTTCATACCATGGAAAATTCCAGTTGTACCATTTGCGATCGTTGCCGCATTTTTCTCAGTATCCACACCAAGTCCTGCTGCCTCACATCCGATGAGCCGGACTTCCTTATCCGGAATAAATTCGTAAAATGTTCCCATCGCATTGCTTCCGCCTCCGACACAGGCAATCACTGCATCCGGAAGACGTCCTTCTTTTTCCAGCATCTGCGCTTTGATCTCTTCTCCGATGACCTTCTGGAAATCACGGACGATCATTGGAAATGGATGTGGTCCCATAACAGAACCTAATACATAAAGAGTATCATCCATACGGTTTGCCCATTCCCTCATAGTTTCGTTGACCGCATCTTTGAGCGTCATGGTTCCGCTTGTAACTGCGTGTACCTTTGCTCCAAGAAGTTCCATACGATAGACATTCAGTGCCTGACGGTCCGTATCCTCTTTTCCCATAAAGATTTCACATTCCATATCCATCAGTGCTGCAGCTGTCGCTGTTGCCACGCCGTGCTGTCCGGCTCCGGTCTCTGCAATGACACGGGTTTTTCCCATTTTCTTTGCAAGAAGCACCTGACCTAAAACGTTGTTGATCTTATGTGCACCGGTATGGTTCAGATCTTCACGTTTCAGATAAATCTTTGCTCCGCCAAGATCTCTGGTCATCTTCTTTGCCTCATATAAAAGTGACGGGCGACCTGCATAGTTCTTTAACAGATCATCCAATTCCCGGTTAAATTCCGGATCATTTTTATATTTCTCGTAGGCTTCTTCTACCTCATGCACCGCATTCATCAGTGTTTCCGGCACATACTGTCCGCCGTATTCTCCATATCTTCCTTTACTCATGATTTCGTACCCTTTCTATGAATTCCTCTATTTTTGTTTCATCCTTCACGCCATCCGTTTCGACTGCGCTGCTCACATCCACCGCAAACGGATTGCATCTGGAAATATTTTCGTTTACATTTTCTGCATCCAGACCACCTGCAAGAAAATATGGCTTTGTAAGCTTTGGGATCAGTGCTTTGTCAAAACTGATTCCACTGCCACCATATTGCCCTTTTACATAAGTATCCAGAAGCAGATAATCCACATCCAGCTTTTCTGCCTCCAGAATCTGCTCTTTGGACTGCACCCGCACCGCCTTGATAAGCGGAGTATCCGGCAGGTTCTTCCTGATCTCTTCTATATAACATTCATCCTCATTCCCGTGAAGCTGCACCAGCTGAATGATCCCTTCCCGGCAAAATTCTGTGACATTTGGGATCGGTTCATTTACAAAAACTCCGACTGCCGGAATATCCGGATCCAGTGCTTCATGTAGTTTCCCCGCCTGTTTTTTGTCAATTTTTCTCTTGCTTTCAGCAAATACAAACCCGACAAAATCCGGCTTCAGGCGATTCACGATCCCGATGTCTTCCGGTCTTTTCAGACCACATATTTTAATTTTAGTTTTTCCCATTTATAAGCTTCCACCATTCAGTTTTTCAAGCGCCGCTTTCTTATCCGGGCTTCTCATCAGTGTCTCACCGATCAGTACCCCGCTCACTTTCGCCTCGCGCAGTTTTTCAATATCTTCCGCTGTCTTTATCCCACTTTCTGCCACAAAAAGTACATTTTCCGGTGCCAGACCACGGAGCCGGATGCTGTTACCGATATCCACGGTGAAATCCTTCAGATTCCGGTTATTTACACCGATTACCCTTGCTCCTGCTTCAATCGCTGACTGCATTTCTTCTTCATCATGGACTTCCACCAATGCGGAAAGGCCAAGCCGGTCCGCAACTTTTATGTATCTTTTCAGTGTCTCGGTATCCAGAAGTGCGCAGATCAAAAGCACCACTGAAGCCCCCAGTGTCTTTGCCTCATAGATCATATACTCATCAATGGTAAAATCCTTTCTGAGCACCGGGATCGATACATTTTCCGTAATTTCTTTCAGATAAGCATCCTTCCCCTGAAAATATTTTGGCTCTGTCAGACAGGAAATCGCGGCTGCCCCTGCTTTTTCATACTCCCTCGCAATCTCCAGATACGGGAAATCCTGCGCGATCACACCTTTTGACGGGGACGCTTTTTTCACCTCACAGATATAATGGATCCCCGGCTCTGCAAGTGCTTTTTCAAATGGGAATCCGGTATTGGCATCCATCGCCATTGCCCTTCTGCAGATTTCCGAATACGGAACCTTTCTTTTTGCTTTTTCCACACGCAGCTTCGTATCTGCTGCAATCTTTTCTAAAATCATTGCCCTCTCCTATTTTGCTGCGACTGCTTTTGTTGCCTCACGGAACTCTTCGTACTTCTTAAGTGCTGCTCCGCTCTCGATCAGTTCTTTTGTTTTCTCCACGCCTTCGGCAAGCGTGATTCCGTCAATTCCAAGGTAAAGTGCCATACCTGCATTCATCAGAACCACATCTCTCTTTGCCCCAGTCTCTTTTCCGGTCAAAATATCCATCGTGATCTGTGCATTTTCTTCCGGTGTTCCTCCGATCAGATCGGCAAGCGGGCATCTGGACAGCCCGAACTGTTCCGGTGTGATCGTATAAGAAGTAATTTCTCCAAAACGGATTTCGTGTACATCCGTTTCTCCGGTGAGTGTAATTTCATCCAGCCCGTCCTCGCCACAAACGGCAACGCCCCTGGTTACACCCAGGTTGGAAAGTACCTCTGCCATCGTTCCCGCAAGCTCTTTATCATATACACCGAGAAGCTGCATGGTTGCCGCTGCCGGATTGGAAAGAGGTCCGAGAATGTTGAATACCGTTCTCACTCCTAGCTCCTTTCTGACCGGTGCCGCATATTTCATCGAAGAGTGGTAAACCGGTGCAAACATGAAGCAGATACCAGTCTCGTTTAATACTTTTTCATTCTGCTCCGCAGTAAGTGCAACTTCCACGCCAAGCTTTTCAAGAACATCAGCCGCTCCGCTCCGGCTGGACACGCTGCGGTTTCCATGCTTTGCAACCGGCACGCCGCCTGCTGCCACTACAAATGCAGAGGTTGTGGAAATGTTGAAGGTTCCCACCTGGTCTCCGCCCGTTCCGACGATATCAATGACTTCCCTCTCCGGTTTGATCTTCACACCCTTTTCACGCATCACTTCTGCAAATGCGGTGATCTCATCAATGGTCTCACCCTGCATGGAAAGTGCCATCAAAAGACCTCCCATCTGCGCCTGCGTTGCAGTACCATCCATCATTTCTTCCATGACACCTCTTGCCTCTTCGTATGTAAGATCTTCTTTTCTTGTTAACTTTGCAATTGCTTCTCTGATCATATTTTTCCTCCATCTTGTCTGCCTTGTTGTCTCTGCTGTTTTATGTAAAATGTATTTTATTAAATTTTCACGTGTACCTGAAATCCTTACTTCTTCTTTCTGTTCGATACCATATGATCCGGGCAACACCTTTCCTCTCTACAGCCCCAGGAAATTCTCCAGAATCTTCCTTCCCTTCGGTGTCAGAATCGATTCCGGATGAAACTGTAATCCGTACACCGGATACTCTTTGTGCTGGACTGCCATCACTTCTCCGTCATCTGCAGTAGCTATCACTTTTAAAGTTCTCGGTATCTTTTCGGTATCTGCCGCCAGAGAATGGTATCTTGCCGCATCGATTTCTTCCGGCATTCCCTGAAAGATCGGACTTGCTGTGTCAATTTTTACGTTGCTTTTTTTACCATGCATCAATTCCTTTGCATGGATGATCTCACCGCCGTAGGCTTCGCAGATTGCCTGATGCCCAAGGCAGACTCCCATGATCGGAAACTTGCCCTGCAGCTTCTGTACCACTTCTTCACACACACCGGCATCCTTTGGATATCCCGGTCCCGGAGATAAGATGATCTTATCCGGATGCAGATTCTCAATTTCTTCTACCGTAAGCTCATCATTTCGGATGACCTTAATATCCGGGTTGATACTTCCTGCCATCTGCACCAGATTGTAGGAAAAGCTGTCGTAATTATCAATTAAAAGAATCATTATTCCAGTACCTCCTTTGCTGCCTTGATCGCATTCATCACAGCTGCTGCTTTGTTTGCTGATTCCTGGTATTCATTTTCCGGAATACTGTCGGCTACAATTCCGCCGCCCGCCTGTACATAGACTCTTCCGTCTTTCTTGACTGCCATCCGGATCGCAATACAGGTATCCATATTGCCGGTGAAATCCAGGTATCCGAGTGCACCTCCGTAAACACCTCTCTCTTCGCTTTCCAGCTCCTCGATGATCTCGCATGCACGGATCTTTGGCGCACCGGAAAGAGTTCCTGCCGGAAGTACAGACTCGATCGCGCTGAGTGCATCACAGTCATCCCGGATATCTCCTTCCACCTGTGAGCAGATGTGCATGATCTTTGAATACTTGTGGATCATCATATATTTCGTAACTTCCACCGAATCGAATTTGGAAATCCGCCCCAGATCATTTCTTCCAAGATCTACCAGCATGTTATGCTCGGAAAGCTCTTTTTCATCGGAAAGAAGATCTGCTTCCAGTTCCTGATCCTCTTCTTCTGTCAGTCCTCTTGGTCTGGATCCTGCTACCGGGAATGTGGTAAGCCTGCCATTTTCCAGCCGGACAAGCGTCTCCGGCGAGGTACTCATGATCTCTTCGTCATCAATCTTCATGTAAACCATGTACGGAGACGGGTTCGTGGTTCTGAGTACCCGGTAAGGATTGATCAGACTTCCCTCATACGGGCTGGAAAACTGTCTGGAAATGACTGCCTGGAAAATATCTCCGTCCACGATATACTCTTTTGTCTTTTCAACCAGCTTACAATACTCTTCTTTACTGACATTGCAGGTAAAATCAATCTTACTTTTTGACACCGGGATATCTGCTGTCTGCTGGCTTCGGATCAGGTTTGCCAGATCCTGGATCTGTGCGGTTGCCTTTCCATAATTCTCCATCACCTTATCTGTTTTCATATTGACGATAATGCTGATCTTCTGTTTCAGGTGGTCATAGGCAATGACCTTATCGAAAAGCATCATATCATAGTCATTGAAGGTTCCTTTTTTGATCTTCAGCTTCGGCTCTGCGTATCCGATCATCGCATAAGCAAAATATCCGACAAATCCTCCGGCAAATGGTGGCAGTCCGGCAAGCCGCGGCGCTTTATAATCTTTCAGGATCTCCCGCAGCACTTCAAGCGGTTTGTCTGTCACTTTTTCCGTTTCTTCGCCGTCCTTTTCTATCGTTACTTTTCCACAACTGCATTTTACACGCATCACCGGATCAAACCCAAGGAAAGAATAACGTCCCCACTTTTCGCCTCCCTCTACACTCTCCAGCAGATAATAGCGTTTGCTGACTGCTGCGAGCTTCCGTAGAAGTGTGATCGGTGTAATAACATCTGCGTAGATTTCACGGCAAACCGGAATGATGTCATAATCCGGTGCCATTTTTAAAATTTCATCACAATCTGGGTACATGATTCTTTCCTCCTGAATTTTCGTTGTTGTTTTTATGTTGAGTAAGCTTGTTATTGAATGATTTACACCGGGCGTGCGTCTTTACACACCTCGATTTCGCTACGCTGCATCTCGGTCGTGTGAATACTGCTTATACGTCCTGTAAAGAATCATTCTTTGTGCGAGCACAAAAATGATTCTTTTTCGGACGTGCACGTCCTCTTTGTAGCACGCAAAAAGAGCCTTCGTCCTCGTATAAGTTTTCACTTATACAGGGACAAAAGCTCTTGAAATTCTACTTCTGCGGTACCACCCTTATTGCCGGTCTGCGCCGACCTCTCAACTGCGTACTGACATACACATCTCCTTGGTAACGGGCGAGCATCCCGTCAGCGTCTACTCCTGCTCTGCAGTTTCAAGCTGCCCTCACAAGTCCATTCGGTAAAAACTCTTACTACTGCCTTCCCACCACCGGCAGCTCTCTGGAAATAAATATCTTTACTTACTCCTCTTGTTCATCGGTTTATCGCTTTAATTGGTTACATTATATGCTGATATTTTCCATTTGTCAACTGATTTTTTTTATTTATTTTTGCAAAATTCCGCAATTGTCTCAATTACTTTGTTCATCTGAAATGGCTTCGGCAGATGTGCATTCATTCCTGCTTCCATACATCTTCTGGCATCCTCTTCAAATGCATTCGCCGTCATTGCAATGATCGGAATATCTTTTGCATCCTGCCGGTTCATCGTGCGAATCCTTTTCGTTGCAGTGATTCCATCCATGTTTGGCATCATGATATCCATCAGGATCGCATCAAAAGTTCCCGGTTCACTTCCGACAAATGCATCGACCGCCTGCTGTCCATCCTTCACCAGAGTAATGTGAGCGCCTTCATCCTTCAGCAATACCTCTGCAATCTCCGCATTCAGCTCATTGTCTTCCGCAAGCAGAAGACTGAGTCCAGAGATACTCAGTGTCTCCTCTTCCGGAAGGCTCTCCACCTTTTTCTTTTCCTGCGCCACCTCAAAAGGAAGCGTGATGATAAATGTACTGCCCTTTCCCTCTGTACTGCTCACTTCGATTGTACCATTCATTTTGTGGACAAGTGTATTGACAATTGCCATTCCAAGTCCGGTCCCGTTATAAACACTTCTTGCGTCCGTATGTTCCTGCGCAAACGGTTCAAAGATATGCTTCAAGAATTCCTGGCTCATCCCTCTTCCCGTATCTGAAATGATCCATCGATAGGTGACAATTCCATCCTTCAACCCTAAATTTTCCAGACGGATCTTTACTTTTCCACCAACCTGATTATATTTCACACAGTTCCCATACACATTCAGGAAAAGCTGACGGACATGTAATGCACTCGCATACACATACGGGAACTCTACCTTATCCGATGTTCTGTCATACTCTATGTTAACACCTGCTTCTGCTGCACGTTGCTCCATGATCGTCAGAATATCCCGCGATAACTCATTTAAATTTACCACCTCATGTGCCAGAACCATCTCTCCACTTTCCAGTTTGCTCATCTGCAGCACATCATTAATCAGTGCCAGAAGATGATTGGCTGCTACCAGCATTTTCTCCCGGTTTTTATCTACCTGTTCTCTATCGTCCGGATGCTTCGCGTCAATCTTAAGTAAACCGATAATTCCATTTAACGGTGTCCTTATATCGTGGCTCATCCGGGAAAGGAATCCTGTCTTCGCAGTGTTCGCCGCCTTCGCTTCCTCTGCCGACTTTTTGATTTTTTCTGCGTAACGCGCCTCTTTATAACTCCGCATTCTACGTTGCCAGTACAGCATCGCGATCAGGACCGCAAGGAGTGCACTTAACAGACTGTTCAGCCAAAGCTGTGATTTGGAATACCATCCTTCTTTCGGGCATATTTCAAAATACCAGGTATCATTCGGAACCTCACATACGACTTCCAGGGCATTATCCATCACCGGTTCCTCGCATTGCGCAATCGTGAGCTTTTTACCTGTGACAGGATTCTTTTTCCATACCTGATAATGATAAGATGCTTCCTCCAGCTTTTCCAGCTCAACCTCATCTATAAATTTCTCCCAGTCAATAACCAGAATCGTAAATCCCCAGAATTCTTCCTGCCCGTTTTCTCCTTTCACATAGACCGGATCGAATAATAATGCGCCATCTCCGCCCTGCACCAGCTGAAACGGACCTGCGATCGTATATTCTCCACTGTTTTTTGCGATTGTTGCACTTGTCTTCCGATCCGGGTCAGTAAGCATGTCCAGTCCCATTGCTTCTTCATTCCCACTCAGCGGATACACAGACGATACGGTGCCGCCTTTTGCCAGTTCGATCACATCGATCACATCATCATCGGCCATCATAAACCCGGAAAGCTCCGTAAAATGTTCATCGGATATCGTACTTTCGGACTCAATGATCTGTTTCAGCAGATCGGATTTTGACAGATATTTATTAATCTGCGCCTCTATTCTCCGGACTGTAGCCTCCGCTGTATACGTCGCTTTTAGTTTTTCTTCATTTATACGGTTCATTATCTGCAAATGCACCGCACAGTTTATCCCGATAAACATAACAATAAATACCAGTATTGTCTTGTTCCGGATTCTCCCAGTATATTTTTTCTTATCCATAGCTGTATTTTCTCTTAGTTGTCCTCCAGAGCAAACTCTGTAAATTTCTCCATCTCTTTTGTTTTAAACTTGTTTTTATGATAGAAAATCTGACGATACATCGTAATTTCTATATCTTTCACATCCAAAAGTGTGAGTTTCTTTTTCTCAATATCATCTTCCACTGCAAAACGTGGCAGGAATGAAACGCCTCCCCCATACATCAGCATTTTTTTGATAAATGCAGTATCACTGATCTCCAGCATCGGAGAAAGCTCTTTTCTTCTTAACGCCAGCTGACCATCAAGTGCCTGCCTGTAATTGGCATTGCGCTCTGTAAGATAAAAAGGCTCTTTCAGCAGATCATCAAGCAACAAATTTCTTTCTTTTGCCAATCGATGACTGACCGATGTCACAAACATAACCGGTTCTGCCTTCTCCATCACCTTGATCCAGTTGCTGTCCCATCTTGGTGTATCCAGAATATAGATCAGATCCAGTTCATTATGTTCCATCATCTGGATCAGCTTTTCCGGAGAATCTACCGTGATCCGGATAGAAACCCTGGGATACTGTTCCCTGAATTTCCTTATGATCTTTGGAAATTTCACCGTACACAGAGACTCGATCGTCCCGATGTGAAGTGGATTTTTCAATTCATCCGTATCATTCATGGATGCTTTCGCCTGATGAACATCATAAAGAATCCGGTTGGCATGCTCCAGAAATTCTTCCCCCTGCGGGGTAAGCACCACTTTCTTTCCTGTCCTGTCGAACAGCCTTTTCCCAAGTTCGTTTTCCAGCTGGCGGATCTGAACCGTCACTGCCGACTGCGAATACCCCAGCATCTCTGCCGTTCTGGAAAAGCTCTGCATCTGCGCGATCTGTATAAAAGTCTGTAATTGACGTAATTCCATCTTCTGACTCCATTATGAAAAATTTTCAACATCTTCATAAAATCTATGAATTTGTTTCACTCATAAGTTGATGGTACAATATAACTAATAAGACGTCAATCCTTTTTACGTACGTGAAACTATTTTTTACAGGAGGTTTACTATGTCCTTTATCAGTGTTTTTGATGTCATGGGACCGAATATGATCGGACCATCCAGCTCCCATACTGCAGGAGCTGCCAGAATCGCTCTGCTTGCAAGAAAGCTTCTCACCGGTTCTCTTAAAAAAGTAGAATTTACCCTTTATGGATCTTTTGCCAAAACCTATCATGGTCATGGTACGGACCGTGCTCTTCTCGGCGGTATTATGGGTTTTGCCACCGATGACGTGCGGATCCGCGATTCCTTCCAGATCGCAACAGACAATGGAATCGAATACGCTTTCATTCCGAACAACTTAGAGACCGACGTACACCCGAATACCGTTGATATCCTGATGGTAAATGAAAAAGGTCAGGAGATGACGATCCGCGGAGAATCGTTAGGCGGCGGAAAAGCCCGTCTGTGCCGGATCAATGGTGTGGAGGTTGATTTTACCGGAGAATACAGCTCGATCGTCGTTGTCCAGAAAGATGCACCGGGCGTTGTTGCTTACATTACCAAATGCCTCAGCGAACTTGGAATCAATATCGCATTCATGCGTCTGTTCCGCGAATCCAAAGGAAATACCGCTTATACCATCGTAGAATCCGATGATCTGGTACCGGAAGATATCGCAGATACAATCAGAAGAAACAAAAATGTATACAACGTTATGGTTGTTCAGATGTAATTGGAAGGAGAATACAGATTATGGATTTTAGAAATGCAAAAGAATTATTAAAAGTCTGTCAGGAACAAGACCTTTCAATTTCTGCTGTGATGCTTCAGAGAGAGCTCACAGAGGGAGAACAGGATCCGGAAGAGACAGACCGCAAAATGGATCGTGTTCTTGAGATCATGAAATCAGCCGCTTCTACTCCGATCCATACCCCGGTCAAATCCATGGGTGGACTGATCGGTGGCGAAGCAAAAAAGATCTCAGATCACAAAGATACCGGAAAAGGTCTTTGCGGAGATCTTCTGGAAAGAGCTGTCATTTACGCGATGGCAACTCTGGAAACCAATGCTTCCATGGGTGTGATCGTAGCTTCCCCGACTGCCGGATCTGCCGGTATCGTTCCGGGACTTCTGCTTGCCCTCCAGGAAACCTATGATCTTTCCGATGAACAGATCAAGCAGGGACTTTATAATGCCAGCGCAATCGGTTATCTTGCTATGCGCAATGCAACTGTCGCCGGAGCAGTCGGTGGATGTCAGGCAGAAGTCGGAATCGCATCTGCAATGGCGGCATCTGCAACCGTTGAACTGATGGGCGGATCCCCGGAACAATCCCTTGCTGCAGCATCCACTGTTCTTATGAATATGCTCGGTCTGGTCTGCGATCCGGTCGGCGGGCTGGTCGAATATCCTTGCCAGAACCGTAATGCTGCCGGTGTGGCAAATGCAACGATCGCTGCAGAGATCGCCCTTTCCGGAGTACGCCAGCTGATTCCATTCGATGAAATGCTGGAAGCGGTGTACACTGTAGGAAAGCGTCTTCCGGCAGAGCTTCGGGAGACAGCTCTCGGCGGATGCGCAACGACACCGTCTGCATGCGCAGCCTGCCATATGTGTGATTAAGCTGTGTAATGTTTTGCAAATATAGACCAGCACACACTGCTTACAATTTTACGATATAAAAAGCTTCTTTTTCAGAAACGGCCCTCCTGTTTTTCTGAAAAGAAGCTTTTTTGTTTACTTATTTTGATTTCCTCACTTACTCATGTTTTTGAGGATTGCGAGAGTGCAAAGCACGTAGCAATCTGGTATCAAAGGTGTCAAAATACCTTTTGACACCAACATCATGACATCTCATAATAATGCGCATAAATTCCACCCTGCTCAAGCAATTCATCATGATTTCCCCGTTCAGCGATTCCATTATTTGCAACCACAAGAATCTCATCCGCATTGCGGATCGTAGAAAGCCGGTGTGCGATCGTGATCGTGGTCCGGTTCTTCGCAAGCTCTTCCAGGCTCTGCTGGATCCAGCGCTCACTCTCATTGTCAAGCGCACTGGTCGCCTCGTCCAAAATCAATATCGGCGGATTCTTAAGAAATACTCTTGCAATCGAAATCCTCTGCTTCTGTCCACCCGACAGACGGGTTCCTCGTTCTCCTACAAAGCTGTCATATCCATCCGGCAGGGACATGATAAATTCATGGATATTTGCCTTCTTCGCCGCATCGATAATTTCTTCCATCGATGCCCCCGGTTTTCCATAAGCAATATTTTCCCTGATCGATCCACAGAACAGATAGACATCCTGCTGTACCAGTCCGATCTGGCTTCTCAGACTTTCCAGTGTCAGCTTTCTTACATCCTGCCCGTCGATCGTGATCACACCTCCGGTCACATCATAAAATCTTGGAAGCAGGGAACAGATTGTCGTCTTTCCACTTCCCGACGGTCCCACAAGGGCAATGGATCTGCCAGCCGGGATCTTAAAAGATACCCGATCCAGTACCGGCGTATCATCATCGCTATAATGGAAAGAAACATTTTTATATTCCACTTCACCCTTTACATTTTCAAGTGGCTCCGCATCCGGTGCATTTACAATCTCCGGCTCCGTCTCCACAACATCCAGAAAGCGCCGGAAACCGGAAAGACCTTTCTGCATCATCTCGGTAAGCTCCACAAGAATCTGGATCGGGCTGATAAAAATTCCGATGTAAAGCGCATACATGGCAAGATCGGCAGCTTCCATTTTCCCATGTGCGATCAGCCATCCGCCGAACACTAATGTGATCAGATACATCATTCCCTGGAAGAAAAGATTGCCGCTCATAAAGCTTCCCATACAATGATAGTTTGCATCCTTGGATACCAGAAATCCTTCATTGCTTTTCTCGAATTTCTCCCGTTCAATCTTTTCATTTGCAAAAGACTGCACCACACGGATTCCCGCAAGCGTATCCTGCAGACTGGAATTGACATCCCCGATCTTTCTCCGGTTGTCCATAAAAGTCTCCTGCATCTGACGGTTCTGCTTATAAGAAAAGATCAGCATAAATACAACCATCACAAGCAGCGGAATCGCCAGTCTCCAGTTAATAAGAAACAAAAATGTAAACGAACCAACGATTTTAATTACGGATATAAATAAATTCTCCGGTCCATGGTGTGCAAACTCGGAAATATCAAACAGATCCGACACCAGCTTGCTCATCATCTGTCCGGAATTATTCTGGTCATAATAAGAAAAAGAAAGTCTCTCATAATGATCAAATAACTTCTGGCGCATATCCCGTTCCATATGTGCCCCCATCATATGGCCCTGATAACTGACATAATATTTACAAAATGTCTGTATGATATACATCACAAGCAAAGCCAGTCCGATCGGCAGAAGTGCTCCAAGGATCTGTGACGGATCCTCTGTAAATAAAGTCTTTGTCAGTGTTCTTAAAATCTGTGGAAATGCAAGATCCACCAGACTGATGATCGCCGCACAGATCAGATCCAGAAAGAATACTGTCCTGTACGGCGCATAATATTTTACAAATTTTTTCAGTGTATGCATCACTTTCTTTTGTGCAATGTCCGGATTCCCCGTTTTATCACACTTTACCTCCTTATCCCCAAAATCATATATTGTTATTATATCGGGAATCTTTCGTTATTTCCACCTTATTCTCAAATTACTTTGGGAATTTTCCTTCCTTCATCTTTTTATTCTGCTGTTTTTATGCTATGATAGGACAGATCGTTATGAGAGTAACTTATTTATTTCACTTGAAAGGGGTATTTCTATGAATTTTATAACAAAAAGCTGGAAAGGCATCTTACTTTGTCTGGTCATCGCCGTTCCATGCTGGTTCCTCGGACAGACATTTCCAATCATCGGCGGACCGGTATTCGGTATCCTTGCCGGAATGATCATTACTTTATTATTAAAAGACAAATCCATGTTTCAGGACGGTATTACTTTTGTGTCAAAGAAGGTTCTTCAGTACGCTGTAATCCTTCTCGGTTTCGGACTGAATCTCTCCGTGATTCTGGAAACCGGAAAACAGTCACTGCCAATTATCATAACAACGATTTCAACGTCCCTGATCATTGCATATCTGTTACATAAAGTTATGCATGTACCGGGAAATATTTCCACACTGGTCGGTGTCGGATCTTCTATCTGCGGAGGCTCTGCAATTGCCGCAACAGCACCGGTCATTGATGCGGATGATGAAGAAGTTGCACAGGCAATCTCTGTTATATTCTTTTTCAACATGCTCGCCGCACTGTTCTTCCCGTCACTTGGTGCACTGCTTGGATTCTCAACCAAAAGCGGGGAAGCCTTTGGTATCTTTGCCGGAACTGCGATCAACGATACCTCTTCCGTAACTGCAGCGGCTTCCACCTGGGATTCGCTCTACGCTCTCGGTTCTGCCACACTGGATAAGGCAGTTACGGTCAAACTTACCAGAACGCTCGCAATCATCCCGATCACACTGGTTCTCGCATTTATCCGGACACGCAGCTCCAAAGCCGAAGGAAAGAAAGTGGAATTTAAAAAGATTTTCCCGATGTTCATCCTCTACTTTGTTCTCGCTTCCGTGATCACAACGATCGCAACTTCAGCCGGCGTATCCGCAGATGTATTTACTCCGCTGAAGACACTCAGCAAGTTCTTCATCGTCCTCGCCATGAGTGCAGTCGGTCTGAATACAAATATCATCAAGCTGATCAAAACCGGCGGCAAGCCACTCGCTCTTGGTTTCTGCTGTTGGATCGGTATCACGATCGCCAGTCTTTCCATGCAGCATGTGCTTGGAATCTGGTAAATGAAAATCTTTCTCATACTTCAAAAGCCTTGCATAAAGCAGGGCTTTTTCTATAATACAGCTTGCCGATGCCAACAAGATGTTCCTCTTATTATCCTTATGTCCAGAAAAGGGAATGTCCATGCCATAACACTAAACATTCCCTTTCCCATGGTTGATTTTTCATTATCTGTAATTCTCCGATTCCCACATCCGAAAACTCTCTCAGATTTTATTTTTCGATTCACCACTACTATACAGCTTTTCTGATAGATATTTCTCCCTTTTTCCACATCTCAAAATACAGATCAAATCCTAACTTCATTATACTATCCAGACTTTCTCAAATTTCCATTTATATAGATGGCAAAAAGGGCAGCATACAGGATTTTGCTCCTGTATGCTGCCCTCATCATATGGTGTATTTGAAAGTTTTTAACGTGTTGTCATTATCCTTCGATACTGATATATTTCTTCTCTTCTACTGCCGGTTTTACTTCTTTCTTCGGGACAAAGAGTTTCAGGATACCATGCTTAAACTCAGCCTTGATATCTTCTTCCGTGATATCTTCACCTACATAATAATTTCTCTGGCAGGCTCCTGCGTAACGTTCACGACGGATGTACTTACCAGTTTCTTTCTCCTGCTCATCCTGATCCAGTCCTTTGGCAGCGCTGACTGTCAGATATCCGTCATTCAGTTCTGCTGTAACTTCATCTTTCTTAAATCCCGGAAGATCGATCTCCAGTTCATAACCATCTTTTTTCTCTTTGATATCTGTCTTCATCAGATTGCCTGCATGATGTCCATACAGTTTTCTCTGGATCTTACGATCTGCTTTATCATCATAAAATGGAAAATCAAAGAAATCATCAAATAAGTTATCATTAAAAATACTAGGCATTAACATAAGTCGTTCCTCCTTATAAATCTATCTGAATTTAGCTAACTTTCTTTTTAAGCGGCTGCCTCATCTGGCAGCCTTGTAACCGGACGCTTACAATCCGTATTCTGATTATCCCTCAATGGAAATGTATTTCTTCTGTTCTACAGCAGGTTTTGCTGCTTCTTTCGGTACGAACAGTTTCAATGTACCGTCTTCAAATTTGGCTTTGATGTCTTCCTGTTTGACACCGTCGCCTACATAAAAGCTTCTGCTGCAGGATCCACTGTAACGTTCACGGCGGATGTACTTGCCATCTTCAGCTTTTTCATCTTTCTTCGTGTTCGTCTCAGCACTGACTGTCAGATAACCATCTTTCAGTTCTGCTTTTACATCTTCTTTTTTAACTCCAGGCATGTTCATCGTTACTTCATAGCCTTTATCGGTATCTTTTACATCCGTTGTCATAAGTCCGGATTCACTGTAATCATATCCTCCAAATGGTTCTCCAAAGAAATCATCCAATAAGTTCTCTCCAAAAATACTAGGCATTAACATAAGTCATATCTCCTTTCAAAAGACATTTATTAATTTATTTAGCACATTCGGATTTACTCTGAAGTGTTGTTGTCATCTCAAACACCGGTCGGTGGAATCTTTATCATCTCTTTTTGTTCCCCTTCCTTTGTTCTAGCTGTAATATAACACTTATTATTAGCACTGTCAAGAGGTGAGTGCTAATTATTTTGTGAAGATTTTGTGAACGCTACGAGCAATGCAAAATGGTGAAAATTCTCTATAATCTGCAACGATTTTTCTATCTGCGTCTGTTCCTTATTAAGCGGCACTTCAGTGCCATTAGTGCCATCATCTGCGCCACATTTAACGCCATTAGCGCCATTTTTAGTGCTATTGGCGTTATTGGTATCAACCTGACCTCGATAAATATTGATACGCAAATCCACTTCGCCACCAATAAACTCCGGCTCCTGCAGTCCGGAAGCTTTTACTTTGTCTATAATTCTTGGAATGCCGCTTCCCCAATGCTCGATCAAATTCATGTAAGCAAATCCTATTAATACTTACATAAATTGATAAGATGGATATTTTATTTACTGGTTATTTTATAATTCATATTTGATAACATCATTTTCCTGCCCGATTGGAATCTCCCAGATAATATACTCCTTATCCGTAAAAAGCCCATATTCATTTCTGATCATATTTCGCTCCACATACCCGTAATATTCCAATTCTTTAATTGCTGACCTTACAGAATCAATTCCATCTCGGCTCAAAGATGCCAGCCCCTGCATCTGTAATTCCAGTCCTCTGGCAGACTTAACATCAGAGATAGCAGTCCCTTTGCCTTTAATGACAAATCTTTGTTCTTGAAATGATGGTTGCTCATTACCGTAAAATTCTTGTTTCGTTCTACACGAAAGACCTGTTCCATTCTATCTCACTTCCTTTCCAGACAGAAAAAGACGCAAGCCACATTTCTATGACTCACGTCTTTCTCTACTCATATTTTAATAATCTTTATTTTCTTTGTCTTCTTCTTTTTGTAAATAATAAAATCTCTTCTGAATTTCAATCTCTTCTCGAAGTTGTTCTTCTGATGGAAGGTAGGTTTTATATTTAGATGCAAATAATTGTTCGTGCCCATGCAATATAGAATATTTCGCAATATCTTCATCTGTATCGGAACATAAAATAATCCCTAATGTCGGATTATCCCCTTCATTTCGTTTCATTTCATCATACATACGAATATACATATCCATCTGTCCCACATCCTGATGTGTGATTTTCGACGTTTTTAAATCAATCAATACAAAACACTTCAAAATGTAATTGTAAAAAACAAGATCAATATAATAATCTTCTTTTTCAGTTCGAATATGCTGTTGTCTCGCTACAAACGCATACCCTTTCCCCAATTCCATGAGAAATTTTTGAATATGCGTGATAATTCTCTGCTCCAATTCACTTTCCGTAAAATCTGTATTAGAAGATAGTCCAAGAAATTCTGCTATTACTGGATTTTTGATAAATTCCAGCTTATCAGCCTGATAAGAAGCAGTCAGTTCTTTCATTTCTTTTTCTACAGGTTCTGCATTTTGAGACATAAGCATTCGGTAATAATACTGTGAAGAAATATTCCGTTGCAAAGTCCGAACTGACCATGCTTGCTCCTGTGCCTCTTTTGCATACCATGCTCGTGCCTCTGGTGATGTTTCCTGAAGCAAAATTCTATAATGCGTCCATGACAAGGGACGCCCAGACTTTGGACGCAGTGAGTCCAAAATTTGAGGAAATTCCTGATGAAATTTCACATATTTATAAAGACTGCTAAAGTCAAAGCCTTTGCCATATTTTTCTTTTAATTCTGATGATAGCTTTTTCATAGTTTTTTTGCCATAGTCCGCTTTTCCATTTTCATTCAGACACTCTATAGCAATTCGCTTTCCCAACAACCAGTTTCTTTGAACCAGAATTGTATCGACAGCCGCATACGCAATACTTTGTGCACTCTCCACGATTTCACATGTATCAGCAAATAAATCTCCTGTTTCATGGTAAGCAATCATACTTTTATTTAATTTTGGACTCGGTGAATCCAAACTTGTTTTTTCTTTTTCAGAATGTTTTTTTTCCATCAAAGCAACCTCCTTTTCGATAATTGTTGCGACACTGTCGCAACTTTTCCATTTTGAAGTTCCAGATTGACACCTCAAAACGATTTCTTTAAATCTCCAAAATCTATGTTCTTATTTTACCCCAACTCTTTCATTCTGCCTACTGCTATTTCATGTTCACATATAATAATGAGATCGTAATCCACGACCTCATCACCTTCATTTAAACATAAATCAATTTCCTGAGAATAATCTCTGCGAAGAAAACCATACTTGCCAAGTTGCTCCATCTGCTCACCGGATTTATAGGTGAGATTCGGGATCAGATATCCATTTACATTTGTGTACGTTATATAAATAGGACATTCGCAATCCGCTTTCGCTACTTACTCATGAACACAGTTGCTTCGCTGCCTGCGTTCATTTTCTTAGCACTCTCCATTTCTCATCATTTTGTGACCACAAATTTACGACATTTACGACAAATCTGACACTGCTTTACAATACCAGACAAAATGACTGATGCATCTGTAATAAGCAGATCATCCATATCCTTATTGATCTTCTTTTCCTTTTCTCGCAGACTCGCCAGATTAGCTGCATAAACTGAATTATGCTTTCCGGTAATTTCATCCTTGTAGCCATACTCATAACGTCCATCCGGGCGCTTGTATTCACCTGTTTTTAAATTTCTGCCTTTATTATCTTTTCTTGCCATATCAATCATTCCTTTCACTTCATTTTTCGTTATTCGGACTGATTTTTGGAGTCACTTAATTTTGATTAACCCACAGATTACTGAAAATATAGAATATAATAGTAAAATATCACAAAAATCGAGCTCAATTTTTGTAATGGGTTATGCGCTTAACCTTTGTAAATTCCACCTTTATAAGGTACCATATAATCATAATATCGTAGAAGAAGGAATGGAAATGACACAGAACAGGATTAGAATCGTAGATGTTGCAGATACGTCAGGTCTTAGTACTGCTACTGTCTCAAAAGTGATTCACGGCAAAACAGAAAAGATTTCAGATGAAACGGTAAAACGCGTCCAGCAGGAACTTGAAAGGTCAGGATATATACCGAATATGGCTGGCATTTTGCTTGCGAGAAATAATTCAAGAATTATCGGAGTGGTAGTGAATGACCATGAAAAGTATGCGGGCAGGGTTTTAGAGGATGGATTTGTGAGGTCATCGCCGAACGCTCTTTCCCATGAGGTGAATGAAAAAAGGATATTTTCTGATGATAAAAACAACCTCTGATTTCTGCTGCTTCTTCCGGACTTTCTTTATCGGTTAATAATTTTGTTTCTTCATCCGAAATTTTCATGATATCCACGTAAGGGATCAGATTTCGCATCTGTTCCTTTGCAGTTTCCTCATCCTTCCATAAGGAGGCTCTGTAATTCGGATCATATGAAATAATACTTCCTTTTTCTTTCGCTCGACGAATCGCATAATGCGTGGTGTCGCTTGCCGGCTGCTCCGTAAGCGACAGAGAACCGACATGGAAAATATTTTTCATTCAGAAGCATTCCTTCTGTCTCTACATTTTCTTTTTCCAACACGGATTTCAAAGCAAGCAGTCCGTTTTCCAATAACTTTTCCAGAATCTGGTTACATTCATTTTCTTCGTCCGTGTGAATATAAAGTTCCCCATATTCAAATTCCGGCATACTAAATACCTCTATTTTCTTGAAGCAATACACTCTACTTCCACTAATCCACCCCTTCAACAAGCTGTCCTGTTGTCATATCAATTCCAAGCTGTCCGGATACATAAACTGTATCTTCGGTATACCATCCCTGTGAGTATGGTTCGATCGCAACCGGTGCTTTATCTTTTGCTCCTTCTTTCTGTTATGCCATATGTCTGTCACGCGCCACTTTAATGCAGTCCAGACCTTTCTTTAATACAGCTGTCTGTGTTGCTACGTTCAGACGAACAAATCCTTTTCCGCATTCGCCGTAGTTTGTTCCACTGTTCAGGCGCACACCAGCCTCTGCAAATGCATTCATCAGATCATCCTGTTCCATATTCCATGCACTGAAATCAATCCACAACAGATAAGTTCCTTCTGGTTCGATCATCTTAACTTCTGGCATATTTTCTGCAAGGAAGTCTCTTACTACACCGATGTTCTTCCAGAAATATTCATTCTGCTGGTCTACATAGTAATCGCACTCGTTGTAGCAAGCCATAAGTGCTTCGATTCCAAGGTAGTTGTAATCAAACTTCTCCTTCATAATCCCATTTGAAAGAATCTGTGCCAATACGATTGATCGGTTCATCAAAATCATGAAATTTGTTTGCCATTGTTTTTACCTCATTTTTTCAATATCTTCATCATCTGTTTTTTCGATGGCACCTGACCTGCAACAACCAGTTTCCCGTCAATCATCACAGAAGGAGCCGTCATCACTCCCAGCTTTACGATCTCAACCAGATCTGTCACTCTCTCGATTTCCGTATCCATCCCGAGTTCTTCAAGACACTCCTTCACAACCGCATTTGTCTTATCACAATTTTCACAGCCACTTCCGATTACTTTTATATTCATATCCTACCTCCAGATTTAATTATTCAGTTTCATAGGAAGTCCCACACATTCTTCCCACGCTGCCGCGATTTCGCGGATCAGTGCAATTCCGATTTTGGAAATAAAAACAAGCTGAGACTTCGGCTGTGGTTCGTAAGGTGCATAATCCCGTTTTTTTCCAACTACGTCAACCTTTTCCCATCCTTCTTTTTCTACTTTAAAGAATCCCTTTACACGGAAAACATCCGGTTCAATCTTTGCAAGGAAAGCTTCCAGCTTTTCCTTCTGGATCTCTCCTGTAAAATCCATGGAAAATGTTTTCGGTTTATTTTTCGATGAATTCGTAGTATCCTCACATTCTGCCCATTTGTACAGCATCAGATCCATATCATAAAACGAACGGTCAATATTTCCATTCGCACTCTCTGTAATTGGGCATACCGGATTAATTTCACGCACTTTGTCTTTCACCTGTTCAATCTGCTCGCTACCCACCAGATCAACCTTTGTCAGAACCGCAAGATTGCAGTGTTTAAGTTGACGGTCAATTGTCTCTGAATCCCCGATCTGATCCAGAAAATTATAACAGTCCACCAGGCAGATGCATCCTCTGAAGTCATATGCCCCAGGCGCCATTACTTCTGTGGCTGCAAGAATTTCTTCTGCATTAGACGGGTCCCCGAATCCAGAGCTTTCCACAAACACATATTCCAGACCTTTCTGTGCCATCTGCGTCAGTGCATCCACAAAGGATAAACGAAGGCAACTGCAAAAAATAGAGCCTCTGTTCAATTCTATCATCTGGATATCATTATTCTGAAGCACCGTTCCGTCAATACTGATCTTTCCCAGTTCATTCTGGATTACCCCAACCTTTGTTCCTTCCATGTTTTCAAGCAGATTTCTCAAGATTGTCGTTTTCCCAGCTCCTAAGAACCCTGTCAGAAAATATAATTTAATTTTACTCATGATTCATTTTCTCCTTTTTCCGTACTACAATTGCAATTTAAAAGTCCGGCATAATCTCCCGGAATCATCAGACGCCCCACTGTCTTATAAACCTCATTCATTACGTCTATGTCCAGAGAATACTGCATCCATTTTCCTTCTTTGCGCGCCTTTACGATTCCCAGATCACACATCAGCTTCATATCATGCGATAAGGTCGGCTGTGTAATATGAAATTCCTCCAGGATCTTACAGGCACATAATTCTCCTTCGGATAACATGTCGATGATCTTCAGGCGTTTCGGATCCGACATCACTTTGAATATACGGGCATATTTTTCATAGTCTATCTGCATTTCCTTCGTAAATCGCTCCTTCCTCATGTCCGGCGGGTAGCAAATTCATATGTCTTTTCGTGCAAGCACGAATGATATTTAAATTCGCCCCACTACTTTGATAATATTACGGATTGCTCCGCAGCATTGCTGCTCCCGCAATCCTTCGTCCATTCGGAATCCGCTGATTTCCTTCGTAAATCGCTCCTTCCTCATGTCCGGCGGGTAGCAAATTCATATGCCTTTTCGTGCAAGCACGAACGGCATATGAGTTTGCTACCCTATATTATCACATTAAACCCATACCCCACAATGATGATTCCGATACAGACAATCCCGATGAATGTTCCGAGCAGTTTTTTCTTGATCGCTTTTGACAGCATTACCATAGATGGAAGTGAAAGGGTTGTCACTGCCATCATAAAGGATAAAATCGTTCCAAGTCCTGCCCCTTTTGCGAGCAGGCTTTCTGCGACTGGGATGGTTCCAAAAATATCCGCATACATGGGAACGCCTACTGCTGTCGCCAGTGGCACGGCGTACCAGGTCTGTTTTCCAAGAATGCTTCGGACGATATGCTCTGGGATCAGATTGTGGATAGCTGCCCCGATGATGACTCCGATAACGATATACGGAGCTACCTTTTTGACGGTAGCCACAACCTGATTTTTTGCATAATCCATACGGTCTGCTATTGTAAGCGACGGCGAAGCTACCTCCACATTCGGCGCCTGCCGGATAAAATCTGCTACCTGGTCTTCCATATGCAGCCGCTCAATGATCGTTCCCCCTATAACAGCTATGACAAGTCCAACAATCACATAAGCAAATGCGATCTTCCCTCCAAAGACACTCATCAGAAGAATCAGAGATCCCAGATCCACCATCGGAGATGAAATCAGAAACGAGAAAGTAACTCCCAGCGGCAATCCCGCACTGGTGAATCCCATAAAGATCGGAATTGATGAGCAGGAGCAGAACGGAGTCACTGTTCCTAGAAGTGCTCCGATCAGATTCGCCCAGATTCCATGAAATCTTCCCATAATCTTTTTGCTTTTCTCTGGCGGAAAATAGCTTTGAATATAGGATATCACAAAAATCAGCACCGCAAGCAGCACAAAAATTTTTATGATATCATACAGGAAAAAGTGAAGAAATTCTCCTGGAAACCTCCCCTCTCCCAATCCGGCTTTAACAAGAAGTTTTCCGATCAGATCTTTCAGCCAGTGCATTCCAAGAATCTGGTCCTGAAAGAAATCCCATCCGTTTTTTATGATTTTCATTCTCTCTCCCTTCCCATAGAAATATAGAAATATTTCTATATATTTTTCATTTTTTAACCGGTGCAATCTATTTCTCACACCGGTTTTCTAACTACATCTTACTCTTCATATAGAATTTTGTCAATATGTTCCCGCTTTTTTTCTAATTTATCCCCTTCGCATTTGGATAGATTTTCTTCATCTTTGCGTCACCATAATGTGCATCCGCCCACTTCTGGACGGCATTTGTCGCCTGCACACCATTTCCTCTCTCATCATATCTTACCAGTGCCACACAGGATACCAGAATGTTGCAAACCATAAATCCCAGTAAAACCCAGGTCAGAATCTTTCCTGCAACTGCCGGTATTTTTTCAATCCATTTTTCCACAGGTGGAAATAATATTTTAAACCACACAACCGCAGCAATTCCCCAGAAAAAACAGTAAAGCAGATTGATTCGACCTCCCAGGTTAAACGGGATCTTACTGTAATCCCAGAACACTTTTCCAAATACAAGTTCCGTAAACACACTGCAGAAATACTCATAAGCACCACCAAGCAATGTTCCTGTAAGGAAAAGAAAACGATCCTCTTTATCCTTATATTTGTACAAAAGTGCTGTGACAAGTGCAATTGCAAGCCCCCAGACAATGCTGAACGGTCCCCAGACCACACTGCTTCTGCTCATCCATACTCCAGCCGTCACACGACAGAAAATCGTTTCTGTGATATCTCCCAGAAAAGCACCGATCATAAACAGCATCACGATCTTATAAAAGCCGCACCCTTTTGCAAATACCTTTTCTTCGTTCTCTTCCCGGATTTCCTCTTCAATTTTTCTTGCCTTTGGATATGCTTTTTTCAGACGCTTTTCCAGACTTCCGGCAATCTTTCCCGCAATTTTTGTGCTGATCTTATCCATCCCGGCATCCGTTGCGATCCAGCGCTCCGGATTCTTACTCTTTCCGGTAAGAAGCATAAAGGAACCAAAGATATCCACAAAAAGTACACCGATCAGTGTCAGCAGCACAATATGCATCAGAAACTTCGGCAGAATATGTAATAAAATCAACGTGATCCCATTGCACCATCTCACTGCCAGATAACCGAGCACACCCCAAAATAGTGAAGCCGGAAGACAAATATATCCATCCAGGTTCCATTTGATATTTGAATAATCCCACCATCTTGCCTTGAATGCTTTTTCGATCAGATGTCCACTGACCCATTCTGCAACTGTTGCATAGACCGTTGCAAAGATAAATAGCCAGATTCCCCGAAGTTCCTGTAATCCCACTGTCATCGCAATTGCGGTCAGACCATAGAGCACACAGAACGGTCCATTTACCAGGCCTCGGTTAGCAAACTTTCTCTGCTTCAAAGTTGCCGATATCGTTTCCAATACCCAGCCACCAAAAGAATAAATAAAAAAGAGCCACAGTAATTCATATCCAGTATAGTGATTCATAGTCTTCTCCTTTGTAAATTCATGGTATCATCTTATCATGCCAACCATGAACTTACAATTGGGATTTTATCCGTAAAGATATTATATAACACCAATCGTTTTTACAACCGGTTAAACCGGTATCCGACTCCCCATACCGTCTCGATGATCTGCGGATTCCGCATATCCACATCGTCATTTCATTTCCTGTAGTCAAAATTCGGACTGCGCCTTCTGCTTTTTCTGTATATTTATTTGTTTATCATATATATTTCTCTATTTTTTATCTGTATTCCTGATTTATTTCATATATTTAAAATTATTTTATTTTTTTCAGAATTCTTATTGACATTTTGTATTTTATGAGATATTATAATATCAACAAAACAAAAGGAGGACGGACCACCAGAAACTTAATCTTAACTCCAAAGTCTAAGAAAGTAAGAGGTATGGACCAAAGGACACTTAATTTAAAACTCGGACAAATCTAATGAAAGTAAGAGGTACGGACCAAAAGGAACATAATTTAAAACCAGAACAAAATCTAATGAAAGTAAGAGGTACAGACCACCGGAAACTTAATTTAAAACCAGAACAAATCTAATGAAAGTAAGAGGTATGGACCAAAAGGAACATAATTTAAAACCAGAACAAATCTAATGAAAGTACGAGGTATGGACCAAAAGGAACATAATTTAAAACCAGAATAAATCTGATGAAAGCAAGAGGTACAGACCAATGGCAAGATAATTTATACAATATCAAATCAATGAGAGCAAGAGGTGCAGACCAATGGCATAATAATTATTGAAATTTACATAGAAAAAACTATTTGAGATAATAGTTTCAGATAGATAAGAAGTGAATAAGGAGGATAATCCAATGGATGGATCAAATTAAAATCCACTGTAGCTGAAAGATCAGATACAGTGGATTTTTTATGACATATTTTCTGTTCCAAAGTTCAAGAGCGCGCCTGCTGACGCGCTCAATTTCTGCTGATTCATAGTACAGCGGATTCTATGAAGTCTTCCGGTCCATATCCCATACTGCCTTACCATCATCACAGTATTCCAGATCCGGGCATTCCCCCTGTACAAAGGAATAAACCGGTTCTTTTCCTTCATATTCCTGAATGATACCATTTAATTTGGCAAGCATTTTTTCTTTATCACCCGGAAGATGTCCTCTGACTCTCACATGGATAAAGTCATGAAAACCATCATATAAAATATTTGCTCCTGCTTTTTCTGGTGCGATCCTCTCGATCAGATGATATTCTTCCCTAATTGTTTCCAGCTCATCTGCCGGAGCAAAAGTACCTTGCCGTATATCTTGATACAACGGAACTTCTTTATGCAGAAACATGGAAAAATTCACTACATGCGCCGGATTGGTCCTGTTCAGGAACTGCGCCAGTGCTTCTGCATTTTCCATTCCTCTTCCTTTTCCTGCGACTCCGGTCATAATATGTGCATCATAGATCAGTCCTGCTTCATGAAGCCTGTCGATTGCCTGATATGCCTGTGCCAGATCATGATCTTTTTTCATAAATTTCAGCACATCATCCAGTCCGCTCTCGATTCCAAGATACAGATGCTTTACCTTTTTTCTAGCAAGCATTTCCAGCTCTTCCTGGCTTTTATGTAAAATACTCGTAACAGTCGCATCCATATTAATCCCTTCACATTCCGGAAAGTAATATGCGATCAGATCCAGAATCTCATACAATTTTTCTGTCTTCAGACCAAATGCATTACCATCCCCCAGAAAGATCTTCTTCGGCTTCCCATGCAGTTCCCGCACTCTCTTTAGTTCCGCTTCAATCTGTTCCATCGGAAGTTCCCGATACTTCAGATGCCGGAATAAATTACAGAATTTACACTGATTATATGAGCATCCAACCATAACCGGAAGCATAAAAGAGCTTCTTTCCATCGGGGCCCGGCAAATCTGTCCTTCGTAATCCATATGTCACACTCCTATGCTTCTACATAATAGACATAATTTTCTTTTCTTGGTTTTGCTGCAGGAAGTTCTGCTGCCGCATATCCAAGTACGCAATGACCGATTCCTTCATAGTCTCCTTCGATTCCCCATTTTTTCAGAAGAGCCTTTCCTTCCTCGGATTCAAATTCTTCTTTTGCCCGGTGGATCCAGCAGCTTCCGATTCCAAGCGAATGCGCCGCATTCATCAGGTTTCCCATCACAAGACTTCCATCATAAAGATATGTCGGTCTTGCCTTATCTGCAAGTACAATAAGAACTACCGGTGCACCATAAAACGGATCTGTATCGGTTCCCATAATTTTTGCATTCATTGCTGAAAGCTGATCTCTTGTTGCTTTATCCGTCACTGCCACGATGATCGGTGACTGCATTCCCATTCCCGTTGCCGCATAAGTTCCGGCCTCAATGATCGTATCCAGATCCTCTTTTCTGATCATATCCGGTTTGTATCCACGGACACTTCTGCGTTCTTCCATATTTTTGATTACTTCATTCATAAATTTTCAGCTCCTTTCAAATCTGCTTCTATTGTAGCACGATTTGAAAGGAGCTGTATGTATCTTATTTATTAAATTTTTATATCTGGCTTATTTTTCTTCGCCCCAGACTTCTTCCGCGATTTCTTTTACCAGTGCAAGCTTCTTCCACTGTTCTTCTTCTGTCAGTTTATTTCCGATTTCACAGGAAGCAAATCCACACTGTGGACTCAAATACAGTCTGTCGAGCGGGACATATTTCGCTGCTTCATGGATTCTCTTAATTACGTCTTCTTTATCTTCCAGCTTTGGTGACTTGGTTGTGATCAGACCGAGAACCACTTTTTTATCACCACTTACACTCTTCAACGGCTCAAATCCACCAGAACGTGCATCATCAAATTCCAGATAATATGCACTTACATTTTCACGGGCGAATAAAGCTTCTGCCACACGGTCATATGCACCACTGCTTGCATAAGTAGAATGGAAATTTCCACGGCATACATGAGTGTTGATCACCAGATCCTCCGGCGCTCCCTCAATTGCACGGTTATTGATAGCAAGAAGCTGTTCCATGATTTTCTGAAGTCCGGCTTCATCGGTTCCGAAAATTGCTGTAGCATGTGGATCTACACACATTCCCCATGAACAGTCATCCAACTGAATGTTTCTACAGCCTGCATCATACAGGTCACGAATAACTTTCTTATATCCATTTGCGATATCTTCTGCCAGTTCTTCCACATCCGTATAATACTTATTCGTATTTTGAATGTACATCGGCATAATAAACTGTTCCAGGAACTGTGCCGGTGCCGGAATCGTCTGCTTTGCTACTGTATTTTCATCTTCCAGTGCCTTTACAAATTTAAAATGTTCTACAAATGGATGCTGATCTACGGAAATTTTTCCAGTCAAATAAGTATCATCGATCATTGCAGCTTCACCGTGGAACGGAAGTCCGGTCTTAGTCGGCTCATGTCCTACCCCGTTAAATCCCCACATGAAATCAAGATGCCAGGTTGCTCTTCTGAACTCGCCGTCTGTGATCACATGATATCCTGCTTTTTTCTGCTTCTCTACCAGATCAAGAATTGCATCATCCTCAACCTTTGTCAGTTCTTCTTTTGAAATCTTTCCTTCTTCAAAATCTCTTCTTGCTCTTTTCAGTGTTTCCGGTCTTAAAAAACTTCCTACATAATCATAACGAAATGGTGTATTTTTACTCATAATATAGCTCTCCTTTTCTCTTTCGTACTGTCTGTCTTTTATGTTTGAAAGTATAGCAGAGTATTCTGCATCTGAAAAATACAAAAAAAATGCAGTTTGCCATAGTTTAAAACTATAGCAATATCAAAAAAATGTTTCACGCTCCCTGCTTCCATGCTACAATATTACCAAGATATCTGGCCAGAAGTATTTTCCGCTAAGATACATTTTCCAGATACTTTTCTGATATCCCAAACCCAAAAACAATATTCTTTATAGAAAGTGAAAAATATGACTCTTCAACAATTAAAATACGTCGTAACTGTCGCTGAAACAGGAACAATTACCGAAGCCGCAAATCGTCTTTATATTTCCCAGCCAAGCCTGACAAACGCAATCCGTGAACTGGAAAAAGAAATGAAGATTACCATTTTTCTCCGGACTAATAAAGGGATCATCCTTTCAAAAGAAGGCGAAGATTTCTTAGGATACGCCAGACAGGTGCTGGAACAGGCCGCTATTCTCGAAGATAAATACAAAGGAACTTCCGGCGGGAAAAAGAAATTCTGTGTATCCACGCAACACTATTCTTTCGCTGTCAATGCCTTTGTCGATCTGATCAAAACCTACGGACAGGATGAATATGATTTCAGTCTCCGCGAAACCCAGACATACGAAATCATCGAAGATGTAGCAAAAATGCGCAGCGAGATTGGAATTCTTTTCTTAAATAATTTTAATGAAACGGTTCTGGAAAAAATTTTAAAATCCAACAGGCTTATTTTTCATCAGCTGTTTGTTGCAAAACCACATGTATTTATCAGCAGACGTCACCCTCTCGCCGATCACAAAATAATCACCAATGAAGAACTGGACGATTATCCATATCTTTCCTTTGAACAGGGTGAACACAATTCCTTTTATTTTTCAGAAGAAATCTTCTCTGTATCTGAACGCAAAAAAAATATCCGTGTACGGGATCGTGCCACCTTATTTAATCTTCTGATCGGGCTAAATGGCTACACAGTATGCAGTGGTGTAATTGACAAAAAGTTGAATGGAAAAGATATCATTGCCGTTCCTCTTGCTGACGAAAGTGATATGCGGATTGGGTATATTACACATAAAAAAAGGATGTTAAGCAGATTAGGGACAACTTATCTGGATGCCTTGAAAAAATATCTGCAATAAAAAACTTCTGGAAGCAGTTTTCCTGTTTCCAGAAGTTTTTGTTTTAAAACAAACATACAATTCCATGCACAATAAATGCAGCAACCCATGCAATCACGCACTGAAAGATCACAACACCGATCGCCCATTTACCACCAAGTTCTCTTTTAATAGAAGCAATCGCTGCCACACACGGTGTATACAAAAGACAGAAAATCAAAAGTGCTGCTGCACCGGCTGTATTTATCACCGCTGTCAGTGCTGCTGTTGACCCAAACAAAATCGAAAGAGTGGAGACAACACTCTCTTTTGCCATAAATCCGGAAATCAGTGCCGTTGATATTCTCCAATCACCAAATCCAAGTGGAATGAATGCAGGTGCGATCATACCTGCTACCGTTGCAAGGATACTTGCCTGTGAATCTGTCACCATATTCAGATGCAGATCAAAGCTCTGCAGGAACCAGATCACGATCGTTGCACCAAAAATAACGGTAAATGCTCTCTGCAGGAAGTCCTTTGCTTTTTCCCAGAGAAGCTGACCAACATTTTTCGCTCCCGGCATACGATAATTCGGAAGCTCCATAACAAACGGAACAGGTTCTCCTTTGAACATCGTCCCTTTCATTGCAAGTGCAGTAAGGATTCCCATCAGGATTCCGAAGAAATAGAGACCAATCATTACAATTGCACCCTTCCCCGGGAAAAACGCCGCTGTAAAGAATGCATAGATCGGAAGTTTTGCTGAACAACTCATAAACGGAGTCAGCATAATCGTCATTTTACGATCACGCTCTGAAGAAAGTGTCCGGCTCGCCATAACTCCCGGTACTGTACATCCAAATCCGATCAGCATCGGTACAATACTTCTTCCGGAAAGACCAATCTTTCGCAAAAGTTTATCCATAATAAACGCAACCCTTGCCATATATCCACTGTCCTCCAGCATCGAAAGGAAAAAGAACAGTGTAACAATGATCGGCAGGAAACTCAGCACGCTTCCAACCCCCTGAAAGATTCCATCTACAATCAGTGACTTTAATACGCCATTGACTCCTGCCGCATCCAGTGCCTGACTGCAGGCTACAATCACCTGGTCAATTCCCTGTTGCAGAAGATCCTGCAAAAATGCTCCGATCACATTAAATGTGAGCCAGAATACCAGTCCCATAATTGCGATAAATGCCGGAATCCCGGTATATTTTCCTGTCAGAACCTGATCAATCTTCCTGCTTCGCACCCGCTCCCTGCTCTCATGTGGCTTTAAGACCGTATCTTCACAGGCACGCTGGATATAGTTAAAACGCATTCCCGCTACTGCCGATGAACGGTCTACCTTGCATTCTTCTTCCATCTGCAGATTGATATGTTCCAGAAGTTCCTTTTCATTCTGGCTCAGCTTTAATTTTTCCAGGACAAGCTCATCATTCTCTGCCAGTTTGCTTGCTGCAAATCTGACCGGGATCCCTGCTTCCTTTGCATGATCTTCAATCAGATGCATGATCGCATGAATGCATCTGTGAACCGCACTTTCCTGACCTTCAGCAGAGCAAAAATCCACTTCCTCCGGTGCTTCCTGATATTTTGCGACATGCAGTGCATGTTCTACCAGTTCCGCAATTCCTTCTCCCTTTGCTGCCGAGATTGGTACAACCGGTACTCCGAGAAATGCTTCCAGCTCATTCACACGCACAGAGCCACCGTTCACACGCATCTCATCCATCATATTCAGTGCAACAACCATTGGGATCTCAAGTTCCATAAGCTGCATCGTCAGATACATATTCCGTTCAATATTGGTTGCATCTACAATATTGATGATTCCTTTCGGTTTATCCTGAAGCAGAAATTCTCTTGTAACAATTTCCTCACTGCTATACGGAGACATAGAATAAATTCCCGGAAGATCGGTGATACGGGTATTGGGATGTTCCTTGATCACACCGTCTTTTCTGTCAACCGTAACACCTGGGAAATTTCCCACATGCTGATTCGATCCGGTCAGCTGGTTGAACAGCGTTGTTTTTCCACAATTCTGATTTCCAACCAATGCAAACGTAAGTGTCGTATTCTCTGGTAACGGATGCTCTGTTTTCTTCTCATGAAAAATGCCTGCTTCTCCATACCCCGGATGCTGTGCATCTCCTAACGGTTGTCTGCCTTCCTTCTTCTTATAATGCGGCTCATGGGCCGGCGTAATTTCAATCTGTCCGGCATCCTCCAGACGGATCGTAAGTTCATAACCATGGATCCTGATCTCAACCGGATCCCCCATCGGCGCATACTTTACAATCGTTACTTCTGTTCCCTGGATCAATCCCATATCCAGAAAATGCTGCCTGAGTGCACCATTTCCTCCTACGGAAAGAATCGTAGCTGTCTTTCCGACTTGTAATTCTTTTAATGTCATTCCTCTATCTGTCTCCTTTGGCAAAACCATTTATTGATAATTTATATCATTATCATATCAGTCCTGTAGGTAGTCATTCAAGAATAACATTCGTTTTTTCTAACTAATTTCATCGTCTGCAAATTGTTTTATTCCGTAGCCTCTCTAAACCGGTACCCTACTCCGATTTCTGTCAGAATAAATCTGCAATTTCCGGGATCCTTTTCTATCTTCCTTCGCAGTGCTGCCATAAATACCCTCAGGTTGGCTGCTTCTACTCCCTGTGCACTGCCCCAGATCTGACCGAGAATATAATTATGTGTCAGTACCTTTCCCCTGTTGTCGATCAATAGTTTCAAAATTTTATATTCCATCGGAGTCAGATGAACTTCTTTCCCATCTATCGATACCTGATGTTTTTCCCAGTCCACTTTCAGATAATCACACTGAAAGATTTTTTCTTTCTTTTCCTCCGGAATCTGGTTACTCTTTCTGAGCGCCACGCGGATTCTGGCCAGCAGTTCGCCCATATAAAACGGTTTTGTCACATAATCATCTGCCCCCAGATCCAGTGCCTGTATTTTTTCTTCCTCTTCCTGTCTTGCACTGACCACAATGATCGGTATCTTCGAGATTTCTCTTACATTTTTTATAATCTCAATCCCGTCACCATCCGGAAGTCCAAGATCCAGAATGATCATATCTGGTCTGTTTGCATAGAACAGTGCATTTGCTTCTCCACATGTCTTCGCAATCACATAATCATAGTCTTCTTTCTTAAGACTCATCGAGATAAAGTTAATAATATATTTATCGTCTTCCACAATTAAAATTTTATGCTTATCTGCCATCTGTACTTACCTGCCTTGCCTCCAACCAGAACATGAACCTTGCTCCGCCTTCTTTTCTGTTCTCTGCACAAATATTTCCACCATGTGCATTTACTACCGCTTTACATATAGCCAGTCCCAGTCCAATTCCTCTTTGTCTGTCCCCTTTTTCATCTGACCTTGTAACAAATTCGTCAAAAATATTTTCTTTCAGATCTTCCTGAATCCCGTCTCCGTCATCTTCTACACTGATCCACACTTTCCCTGCATCATATCTGGCTTCTATACAGATCCATCCATTTTCCCCTGTATGCTTCATCGCATTATCCAGAAGATTGACCAGCACCTGGACCATCAGTTTTCCATCTACATTTACAACAATCAGCTCCGACGGAAGTTTAATTTCAAACCTCCTCTTTTCCCGGAGTCCTATGATATGTGATACGGCTTCATAGATCAGATCATCCACTACTTCCTGGTTTTTCCGGATCTCAAATTCTTCACTTTCCAGCTTTGTCATATTCAAAATATTTTCCATCAGGCGCATCAGCCATACAGACTGCTCCTGTATCTCTCCTGCCAGTTCCTTTCTGACTCCGGCATCCAACTCATCCGCCTCTTTTAAGAGTCCTGCAGCTCCCATAATTCCGGTCAAAGGTGTCCTGAAATCATGGGATATACTTCTCAGCATATTGCTTTTCAGCTTTTCTCTTTCCATCTGTGCCCTTGTTTCCTCTGCAATACGCACCTGATTATGAAATCGTACCATAATACTTGCGGAAATGAATCCTGTGATAAGGAAAAATACCAGACGTACCACATCATTCTGATCCGTCATCGCAAATGTATGCACCGGCACTGTAAAAAAATAATTAAACAGCAGCACACTGCATACAGAAGCCATCATTCCATACAGATAACCGGTAGTTGTAACTGTTATGACCAGTACACCCACAATATAGATCATCAGAATATTTTCTTTTCGAATTCCATAACTCTGGAGAAAAAAAGACAAAAATGTTGCAACCGCCATGATCGCAATCGACTGCACCATATATTTTACTCTCTTTTTTGTCATTTTCTTTCCCCCATCATTCATCATTTTATACTTGCAAGCAGACGGTCAATATCCTTTGTAAGACCTACTACAAGCAGATGATCCTTCTCATGCATCACATAATCCGCTCTCGGAAGGACCACCACCTCTGTATTTTTCTTTATTCCAAATACATTTATATGATAGTTTGCCCTTATATCCGCTTCTTCTATCGTCCGCCCGATCCATGCAGCCTTCGGCTGGATTTCAAAAATCGAATAATCCTTACTGAGTTCAAAATAGTCAAAAACATGATTTGCACTGTATTTTACAGCCAGTCGCTCTGCAATATCCCGATCCGGATAAAAGACTTCATCCGCTCCATTTCTCAATAAGAATTTTGCATGGATATCCCTGTTTGCCTTACTGACAACATGTTTGGCTCCAAGCTCTTTTACCAGGCTTGTTATCTCCAGACTGCTCTGGAAATTTGATCCGATGCACACAAAGCAAAGATCGAAATTTCCTACTCCAAGACTTCTTAATACTTCTTCATTTGTACAGTCCCCTACCCGTACTGCTGTTGCGTATTCCAACAAATCCGGTGTCTTTTTCTCATCTTTATCGATGACCATTACCTCATTTCCCCGATTTGCCATATCAATACACAGATGATGACCAAATCTTCCAAGTCCAATAATCAATACTGATTTCATTTTCTACTCCTTATTCTATCCTATCGTAATTTCTTCTACCGGTTTCCGGATCGGTGCTTCATGTCTGTGCCCTTTCAATGAAAGCGCAAATGTCAGACTTCCTATTCTTCCGCAAAACATCAGAAATACCAGCACCATTCTTGATGCCATACATACATCTCTTGTGATTCCCGCAGACATTCCCACTGTTCCCATTGCAGAAAAGACTTCAAACATCACATCCGACAAAGAAAACGGCTGCATAATTTCCATGAAGATCGTTCCTGTTAGTATAAGGAACAAATTCGTACACATTACAACACTGGCCTTTCTGATCGCAGTTTCATCCAGTCTTCTGTTAAATACATTACAACCGGCTGCTTCCATCAGATTTGCACGCACAAATACAATAAGAACCACTACGGTTGTCGTCTTAATTCCACCTGCTGTAGATCCCGGGCTTCCTCCTATGAACATCAGAATCATAGTAACAAGTTTACTGCCTTCCGTCAACGCTCCTGTATCGGTTGTATTAAATCCTGCCGTTCTGGCTGTCACCGAGTGAAATAAAGAACAGAGTATCTGTTCTTTCACAGGCATCCCTGCCAGTACATTATTTTTTTCCAGTATCAGGAATAAAACTGCTCCTCCTATAATCAGAAAACCTGTTGTTGATAATACAATCTTTGTATGCAGATGATATTTTTTCCATTGAAATTTTTTCACAGACAGATCATCCCACACCAAAAAACCGATTCCACCGATTATAATCAGCAGCATGATCACTGTATTTACCAGCCAGTCATCCGAATATCTGATCAGTGACTGATAGGCACCATTTTCTCCCATAAGGTCAAACCCGGCGTTGCAAAAGGCTGATATAGAATGAAAGATCCCGTACCAGATTCCTCTTCCTATTCCGAATTCCGGAATAAACCGGATCATCAGCAATACAGCTCCAATGCTTTCAAAAAAAAGTGTTCCTTTTATAATCTTCTTCGTAAGCTTTACAATTCCACCAATTTGAATACTATTGATACTCTCCTGCAAAATTCCACGGACTTTAAGCCCTATCTTTCTTCTTAACAGAATCGCCACACAGACACCAATTGTCATAAATCCCATACCGCCGATCTGGATCAGGATCAAAATGATAAGCTGTCCAAAAAAAGACCAGTGCAGATATGTATCCTGTACAACCAGCCCAGTCACACAGGATGCGGATGTCGAGGTAAATAATGCATCTGCAAAAGATGTCATATTTCCATCCCTTGATGAAACCGGAAGCATTAAGAGAATACTTCCCAAAAGGATCAACAACAAATACCCGACAACAATCATCTGTGTCTGTGTCATCTTTTTATATATTACTGTCATTTGTTTCGTTTCCTTTCTCCTCTATATCTTTCTTCCTCTCTCTCTTTTTTATCCTTCTTCAGAAAAATGTCGAGTTCACGCATCAGATGCAATCCGGCGATCAGCAGAAAGCTCAGGATCCCTGTAAATAAAATAATACTCTCAATCTCGAACATAACCTTTCCTTCCTCTCACTGTTTTTCCTCTCCTGTTTTGTAAATCAATGATAGTATTTTTAGTATAAAGATTGTATAAAGATTCCTGATTTTATGTAAATATTCCGTTATAATTTCCTGCTGAAAAATGGGATTAGGAATTTCATTAAATAGAAAGAATGTGCATCTCCAGCACGCAGTGCCTTTTGTTTCATAGGAAGTTCCTTCGGGATTTTCTATGAAGTAAAAAACGGGCACTTTGCAGTTCTTTCTGCAAAGCGTCCGCCTTTTTTACAAAATCTTTTTATTCAGCTGCTGTTTCTTCCTCATCTGTTTCCGGAACATCATTATGAACGGCAGCCACACCTGCTACATCTGCTTCCGGATCTGTGATCAGTTTGACATCTTTATCCTTTGCAATGTCAAGGTCTTTGACTTTAATGGTTTCTCCAACTTTCAAATCTCCAACGTCAACAATTACTTTTTCAACAAGTGCAGATGGAAGTGCTTTGTATTCAATTTCACCAAGCAGTTCCTCCACAACACCTGTGACAACCTTTGACTGATTGTGGATCACAACTTCTGCTACAGAATGTACCATTTCTCCACTTACCAGTGCCTGAAAATCTATTTCAAGTACTTTTGAACCCATAGAATCATAATCGACTTCTTTTACCAGCACATCCATCTGCTCTCCGTCCAAATCCAGCATGATCTGGCTTCCTTTGCCATTAGCTTTCAGGAACTTTTCCGCTTCTTTCTGTGTCATCTGTACCGGAATGGAGCCTTCAATCTCACGTCCGAATACATTGCCGGTTACATAACCTTCTCTTCTGAGTTTTTTGGCTTTTGTCTGCATGTTTCTTTTTTCAGCTTTTAAAGTATTCATTTATCTTTTCCTCCAATCACTGACTTCTGGTAAAGTACCTATTTCCTTGTTACAGCTGTATTATAGCACTCATGAATTATCAAGATTAACCAAAATCACATCTTTTTTAACCAATATTTTTGCTGTTTTTCAAACTTTTTTCTTTGTTTTGTGCAATTTTTTATTTTTTACTTTTTCATTTTTCAAAAATTTTCACATTTTCATCCCTTGGTTTTTTCTTACGTTATGTTAAATTTCACACCAAAAAAGAACCTGCTGCCACAATTGCATATTCACCTGCAAAATGCTATACTCGGATAAGAAATGTTAATGAAAAGAGGTTTTATTATGAGAGCATATGAACGACTTTTAAATTATGTAGTAGTCCGTACTCCAAGTGATGAACACAGTACGACTTCTCCTTCTTCCCAGTGTCAGTTCGACCTGGCACGTATTCTGGCAGATGAGATGACTGCCCTAGGGATTTCTGACGTAAGTCTGGATGAATTCTGTTATGTATATGGAAAGATTCCTGCCACACCGGGATACGAGAATAAAACATCTATCGGATTTATCGCACACATGGATACCGTTTCCGATTACTGTGACCATGACATCATCCCGGTCGTACACAAGAACTACGATGGCGGTGATCTGCCGCTTGGCACAAGCGGACGTACCCTTACCGTAAAAGATTTCCCGCATCTTCCATCTCTTGCCGAACGCACCCTGATCACAACAGACGGTACAACTGTTCTTGGTGCCGATGATAAAGCCGGAGTTGCCGAGATCATGACCATGGCTGAAGCACTGATCAAAGAAAATATTCCTCATGGACCGATCTCAATCGCTTTTACACCAGATGAAGAAGTCGGTGGTGGAACTGATCATTTTAACGTGGAAAAATTTGGTGCACAGTTTGCCTACACTCTGGATGGCGATACCGAAGGCGAAATTCAGTATGAAAATTTCAATGCATGCAAGGCAGATTTTGAAATTACCGGCTTTGCTGTGCATCCCGGTTCCAGCAAGGATACGATGATCAATGCGTGCCTGGTTGCCGCTGAAATCAATAACATGCTTCCAGGACTTGAAATCCCACGTGAAACGGAGGATTATGAAGGATTCTACCATCTGACCGGTATGAGTGGAGATGTGGCAAAAGCAGAGCTTCATTATATTGTAAGAGATCATGACAAGAATCTGTTTGAAGCCAGAAAAGAAACTCTTCGCCATATTGAAAAGAACCTCAATGAAAAATGGGGAGAAGGCACTGTGAAGCTTATGATTACTGACCAGTACCAGAATATGGCTGAGATTATTGCCGGATGCATGCATCTGATTGAGAATGCAAAGAAAGCCTGTGAAAATGCGGGTGTTGCACCGCTTGTGCTTCCGATCCGTGGCGGCACAGACGGATGCCAGCTCAGCTTTATGGGACTTCCTTGCCCGAACCTTGGAACAGGGGGACATGCATTCCATGGACCATATGAACACATCACGGCAGAAGGAATGGACAAGGCTGTGGATATCGCAGTTGAGCTTGTGAAATTATACGCGGAGATGTAAAGGGTTGTCTGACGGACAGAAGAAATAATACAATAGGGATCACAGACGTTTCGGAATCCAAGAGCATCTAGGTCTGTAGTAAATTTGCTAAAAGCAGTAAGAAAAATGACAAACTCGCTGGCGCTCAGACAGTGTCATTTTTCTTACTAACGCAAATCTGCTACAGACTAAGATGCTTAGGATTCCTGCAAATGTCTGTGATCCCTATTGTATTATTTCTTCTTGTACTGTCGAAAAGTTTTATATATGGATAAGAGTTCCAGGCTCAAGTGAATTTTTTTGGTTAGGATGTCCATATTGCAGGTTATTCAGTTTTATGTTATGTAGCTTTATTTTTATGCTGTTGTTTTTTACATTAAATGGATATTTTATTCAAAGTGTCACATTTCAGGGTTGTATTTCGTCTTTATTTATAGAACGTTCAATAAAGATATGAAAGAAGGTGTTATTTTTATATGCGTGAGTTTTCTGACAGTGAGAAGTTGGAACGATTGTATGAGTTGTATGAGCAGAAGATGTATGCGGTGGCTTTTTCGATTCTGAGGAATGAGTGGCAGGCTGAAGATGCGGTGCAGGATGCTTTTGTACGGTTGCTTAAGAATATACGAAAGCTTCGGGATCTGGAAGATGAAAAAACACGGTCCTATGTTCTTCAGACGATTCAAAGTGCTTCCCTCGATCAGTACCGGAAAAATCAAATAACGTCCAATGCAACGGTTCCAATCAAAGATATGGATTTTGCTGATGAGCGTGATGATATTATGAAGCTGGTCAGCCGTCTTGCCGGTGACTCTGTCCTTGAGCAGATCCTTGGAAAACTTCCCGACTCTTATCGCGATGTGATCCTGTTCCGCTGTGTACACCAGCTTTCGGTAAAAGAAACAGCTTCCGTCCTTGAAATCGGCGAATCTCTGGTTCGGAAACGTCAGCAAAGAGCATTGAAAAAACTCAGATTGATCATAGGAGATGATATGTATGCAAAACAAAAAATTTGACCAAATAAGCCTTGAAGAATTTGATTCTATGAATATGGATCACACTTTTTCCGATAACTATAACCGAAAAAAGCAGAACTTACTGCATGCTGTCTCGGAAAGTGAACATAACCGGCATCGAAACCATCTTTACCGTGTTGCCGCTGCCATCGTTGCCCTTTCCCTCCTTCCCGCAACCGCATATGCAGCTGACAGACTGCTTCAAATGCATTACAACAGTACCGGAACATACAGCGGTGATCTTTCTCTAACGACTACCTCAAAAGATACTGTATTTTCTCCGGTAAAGCTGACTCCAACTTATTTACCTGATGGAAGTATTGCTGCTTCAGACCGTGGACCTGACAAGTACTATGTCCCTTCTGATACAGAATCTTCTTCACATGGTACTGTATTTTCTCTCTACAAGATGGATACCGATGATTTTACATTTTCGCACTCCTATATGACTTCTCGTGAAGAATTTAATGCCAATGGAAATGATGCGGTTCTGATGACTTTCGACTCTTCTGGAGTCTTTGATAAGGATGCCTACGTCGTCTTCCAGGATTCAGGCTATATTGTTGAAATCAATATGGGAAATGCAATCACCAATGAAGAAGCGAAAAAGATTGCTTCTGGTGTGACACTTACGCCTGCTACAGATTCTGACGCTACCTTTGCAGGTTCTTTGTCCGAACTTAAAACGGAATTAGCTGAAGATGCAGCTGCACCAAAAGCACTACAGACTACCTGGCTTAAAGTAAATGATACCTGGACCGACGAAACCTGTGGCTATCAGATGACTGTTAAAAAAGTAGAAGCTTTTGATAATATCCGTTCACTTAACGCAGATTTCTTTACTGATAATGGTAAAAATCTTCCAGATGGTTCGATTAACGACAACGGAGATCTTATATCATATAATCGTGCTATTATTCAGGTCGGAAATGGAACCGACTCGCTCAATACACAAACAGGTACTGCACAGATTCATCGAAAATTATTATATGTAACTCTTGAGATTACAAATCCATCCGACAATCCTTTTTCCGATACGGAATCCTGTGTAAATTATGATCTGACCATTCCGTCCGAAAATCCAGACGGATATTATAACAATGCATTGTTCGATAATCCAACATACAAAGATGTTATCAATTATCCAATTTATTTTGATGCCTCTGTATGCTCCGACAACTCTGACCATCATTACTTTTTCACCAGTCTTGAAAAAGGACAGACCATCACCTGCCATCTTGGTTATATTGTCGATGAAGATCTGTTGGATCAGCTTTGTCTCAATACCTCTTTTGACGGACAGATTGGACAGTTTGTGACTCTTTACAAGTAAACGAATATTTTAAACAAAACCGGAGTTGCCGCATATCACTAAAATCCATGCGCCAACTCCGGTTTCTTAAATTTGAAAATATTCTTTTACCTGTCCCAGTATTATCCCCATCAGCTTTGTCCTTGCTTCTACACTCGCCCATGCTACATGTGGTGTAATCAGCAGTTTTTTGCTATCTTTTATTTTTCGCAGCGGATTCGTCTCACTCATCGGCTCCTGGCAAAGTACGTCAAGTCCGGCTGCAGCTATCTCGTCATTTTCAAGTGCCTCATACAGATCCTGCTCGACTACGATCGGACCACGTCCGAGATTCAGGAAAATACAGGTTTTTTTCATTTTTGCAAATGCTGCTTTATCCATTAAGCCCTCTGTATGTTCATTTAACGGTGCATGAACGGATATAATGTCAGATTTTGCAAGCAATGTATCCAGATCTACCTGTTCGTAACCTTCCTGCGCCGGACGCCCTGATGCCGAGTAATAAATAATCTGTGCTCCAAATGCTTTTGCGATATCCGCAACTCTCCGGCCAATTGTTCCCAGGCCTATGATCCCCCAGGTTTTGCCACTGATCTCCGTAAAATGCTCTGCAAAATGCGTAAATATTGTATCATTGATGTAACGCTCTTCTTTTACATAATCATCGTAATAACGTATCTTTTCCAGCAGATAGAGAAGCATTGCAAAAGTGTGCTGTGCCACCGTTTCTGTCGAATAGCCAGCTACATTTCTCCATGCAACTCCTCTTTTTTCCAGATATTCTTTATCCAGATTGTTGGTCCCCGTTGCCGTCACGCATACCAGCTTTAACTTCTCTGCTTTTCCAATCGTCTGCTCATTGACCTGTACTTTATTTAAAATAATCACATCTGCATCCTGAACTCTTTCCGTTACTTCTTCTGATGTAGAAAAATCGTATTTTACGACTTCACCAAGCCTGTCAAATCCAGAAAGATCAATATCTTCTCCAATTGTTTTTACATCTAAAAAAACTATTTTCATAATCTGTCCCTCACTTTATCACTGTAATTTGCAACTTTTCCTGTTCATTATCATAACAAATTTATTTTACGGATACAACCCAAACAACCGTTGACATTCTTATCCTATGGCGCGTATACTAAAGAAATGAAGAGCATTTGCGATTATATCCTGATATAATTAGCAGATGTTTTTTTTGGTCTTTCTGGCAAGCCTTCGCTTTTTATAAATCACATTCCATCAACATCAAGGAGGATACTATCATGAATCAGAACAAAGCTTTGGAACTTACAAAAGATATCGCAACTGATATTATCGGAGGAATCCTGATCGCTGTCGGTGTCTATAATTTTGCTGCCGCCGCAAAGTTTCCGATGGTAGGGGTAAACGGAATCGCCCTGATCTTTTACCAGTTGTTTGGACTGCCGATCGGTACTGTTGCCCTGATCCTTAACATCCCGATCGCCATCTGTTGTTTTCGGCTTCTGGGCCGCAGATTTTTCCTGAATTCAGTCCGGACGATCATCATTACTTCCATAATCATGGACGCGATCGCACCGCTGTTCCCGGTTTATCAGGGTGACAGACTTCTTTCTGCCATCTGCTGCGGTGTCCTTTCCGGACTTGGTTATGCAATGATCTATATGCGGGATTCTTCAACCGGAGGCTCTGACTTTATCATGATGTCGATCAAAGCACTGAATCCTCACCTTTCCCTTGGAAATATTGCATTTGCACTGGATGCAGTAATTGTGATCCTCGGAACCGTAATTGTATCCCGTGACGTGGACAGTCTGATCTACGGTCTGATCGTCAGCTATCTGCTCTCTCTTGTTATGGATAAAGTTATGTACGGAATTGATGAAGGAAAGCTTGCCCTGATCGTAACCGATCCCGAGCACAGTACTGAAATCTGCTTCAAAATCGATGAAGTTCTCGGACGCGGCTCTACAATTTTAAATGGTATGGGAAGTTATTCCAAAGATGATAAGCACATCATAATGTGCGCCTGCAACAATAAGCAAATGTACGGAATCCGCAAGCTGATCAAAACGATTGATCCAAAATCCTTCCTTGTAATCATGGAATCGAATGATGTAGTGGGTGAAGGATTTAAAGATGAGTAAATTGCGGTCAGCTTTTTCAGACAGCTAAGCAAATCATCCGTATCACTTGTTGGACACTTTGCATCAAAAATAGAATTCCTGATAATAAAAACCGGAGGCTCATGTGTCTTTTTACACAAGCCTCCTGTTTTTCTATAATCTGCCAAGCCAATACTTCGCTTTTATACACACTCTGATTCCCTGTCCTTTTTTAAGTCCGGCTCTTCCTATGAATTCAGATCTTCTGTGATTGATTTAAGATTCATGAAGTTTGTCAGATAATCTGCTGTACCAGTCTTCGCATCTGTTCCGGACATGTTAAATCCACCAAATGGATGCTGAAGTACAACTGCTGCTGTAGATTTTCTATTAAAGTATAAGTTACCTACCTGGAATTCTACTTTTGCTCTCTGGATATTTTCACGTGTCTCACTGTATACAGATCCTGTCAGACCATATTCTGTCTGGTTTGCTACATCAAGTGCTTCATCAAAAGAATCTACTTTGATAACAGCAAGGACTGGTCCAAAGATTTCTTCATTGGCAATTCTTGCATCTCTCTTGATATCGCGGATTACAGTAGGATCAATATAATATCCTTCTGCGTCACTGTATGTACCACCGAATACAACATTTCCTTCTTTACGTCCGATCTCGATGTAATTTGTAATGCTGTTATAAGCGCCCTGGTTGATAACCGGTCCCATCGTTGCATTGCTTTCGCCTGATCCCTGGTTTGCCTTCAGTTCTGCTGCGCATTTTACAACTTCATCTACAAACTCATCATATACATCTGCCAGAACAATTGCTCTTGAGCATGCAGAGCATTTCTGTCCCTGGAATGTAAATGCAGAGCTTGCAACTCCATTTGCTGCTTTCTTGATATCTGCTGTTGAATCTACGATAATTGCATTCTTTCCACCCATCTCAGCCACAACACGTTTAATCCATCTCTGTCCGTCAGCGATCTTGGCTGCATGTTCATTGATTCTGCATCCAACTGCTTTTGATCCTGTGAAGTTTACAAATCTTGTAAGCGGATGTTCTACGATGAAGTCACCAATCTCAGATCCTGATCCTGGAATGTAACTTACTACGTCAGCCGGAATACCAGCTTTCTGGCAGAGTTCTACGAATTTGTATGCAACGATCGGAGCGTCTGAAGACGGTTTACAGCAGATCGTGTTACCGGTAACAACTGCCGATACGATCATTCCACCAAACAGTGAGAGTGGGAAGTTCCATGGAGAAACAGCCACACCTACACCGATCGGGATGTAAACGCATTTTGTAAGTTCATCTGTAGGAACCAGCTCTTTTCCTTTTTCCAGATTCTGGATATGCATCACATAAGAATTGATAAAGTCAAGCTGTTCGCAAAGTTCTCCGTCAGCTTCTCCCCAGTTCTTTCCACTTTCAAGGACGTTCCATGCATCCATGATGAAACGGTTCTCGATCAGAAGTGCTGCAAGTCTTCTTAATACACGTACTCTTTCTTCTACAGATGTCAGGCTCCATTTTTTGAATGCTTCGTAAGATGCCTTAATTGCCTCATCAGCCTGTTCTTTACTGCATGAGCATGCATATCCGAGTACTTCCTTTGTAGCCGGTGATACAGAAGCGATCTTCTTTTCTGTCTCAACTTTTTTTCCACCGATGATCAGCGGGTAAACAGCACCTGCTTCTGCATGAGCCTGTTTGAATGCTTCTTCTATTTTCTTTTTATTTTCTTCCAATGTGAAATCAACTTCTACTGCGTTTTTAAATCCTGTAAGCATGTACTTATGTCCTCCTTGAACTATGGTCTATAAATTGTTTATTATTGTAACAGCAAATTTTCTCCACGTCAATATGTTAAAGTAAAAAAATGTATTTTCGTATACAATTATACCGTTTATATTTTAACAAATAACTTGCATATTTTCGTTCTATTGACATTTTATCTCAATTGATATAAGATATTATTTAAATTGTTCTTTTTAGAACCATTTTTTAAGTGACTGCGCTCGGCGCGAGAATGTGTCAAGGCACATTCTTTTTTATTAAAAAACGGAGGTGTATGGATGAACATTACAAATCTGCTTGTATTAATGCAGCGAATTGGTAAAATGCATGAACAGAAGTTGAAAGAATTATGCCGCCAGTATGATCTCTCGCTGATCGAGGCTAAGATCATTGCTTTCTTACATAATAACCCCACAAAAGATACCGCAGGTGATATCGTCGAGCTACGGATGCTCTCAAAAGGGAATGTATCCCAGGCAGTTGATCTTTTATGTCAGAAGGGGCTTCTTTCAAAAACAGCAGACCAGACGGATCGCAGGAAAACGCATCTTTCCCTGCTGCCATCATGCGAAAATGTTACCGGAGCAATCGACACGTTTCAGTCTGCTTTTTACCACAATCTGTTTGACGGATTTTCATTAGAAGAATTCCAGATGTTCGCCTCGCTGAATGAACGTCTGGCATCAAACGTAGCAACTATTTATCACAAAGGAGATTATTAGACATGAACAAAGACAAAGATTTTCTGGGTACTGAACCCGTCGGAAAGCTGATGTTCCGGCTGGCGCTTCCGACGATCACCGCACAGCTCATCAATATGCTGTACAACATTATTGACCGTATTTACATCGGACACATTCCTGGTAATGGGGCACTTGCCCTTACCGGAGTCGGTGTATGTATGCCACTGATTATGATCATTTCCGCTTTTGCCGCACTGGTTGGAGGCGGTGGTGCACCGCATGCTTCGATTGCAATGGGAAAAAATGATCTTAATACTGCAGAACATATTCTGGGTAACTGCTTTTTCCTGCAGATTCTGATTTCTATAATCCTGACAGTCATCCTGCTGTTTGGTAACCGTACTTTTCTTCTTGCCTTCGGTGCCAGTGAAAATACAATTGAATACGCTGTAAATTATATGAACATTTACGCTGTCGGCACTATTTTCGTCCAGCTTACCCTTGGCATGAATATGTTTATCACCACACAGGGCTTTGCCAAAACAGGTATGCTCTCTGTTCTGATCGGAGCAGTGATGAACATTGTTCTGGATCCGCTGTTTATCTTTGCATTCCATCTGGGTGTCAGAGGTGCTGCGCTTGCCACAATTCTGTCACAGGCAGTCTCCTGCATCTGGGTTCTTTCTTTCCTTTGCGGAAAAAAGACGATCCTGCACATCCGGAAAAAGAATCTCATCCTGAAACCGGAGATTATTCTTCCTTGTGTCGCTCTCGGGCTTGCCACATTTATCATGCAGGCTAGTGAGAGTATCATCTCTGTATGTTTCAACTCTTCTCTGCTGAAATACGGAGGAGATATCGCAGTTGGTGCCATGACGATCCTTACCAGTGTCATGCAGTTCGCAATGCTGCCACTGCAGGGTCTTGGACAGGGTGCACAACCAGTCCTGAGCTATAATTACGGTGCAAAAAACAGAGATCGTGTAAAAAAAGCTTTCAGGCTTCTTTTAACAGCAAGCCTCTGTTATTCCACAATTCTGTGGGCATTTATTATGCTCTTCCCTCAGGTGTTTGCAGAAATGTTTACTTCCGATTCTGCACTGCTTGGTTTTACTAAATCAGCACTCCGGATTTACTGTGCCTGCCTGCTGCTTTTCGGAATCCAGATCGCATGCCAGATGGCATTTACATCATTCGGAAAAGCAAAGGCTTCGATTGCTGTCGCTGTTACACGTAAATTTATCCTGTTGCTGCCACTGATCTATCTGCTGCCGCATATTCTGACCGGGAACAAGACCAATGCAGTGTATATGGCTGAACCGATTGCAGACTTCCTGGCTGTATCCTTCACGACAGTTTTGTTTACGTTTCAGTTTAGGAAAGTGTTGAAAGAACTTGAGGGGTAGTTGCAAGAGGGCATAAAAAATAATCCCTGGTAGCTGCTAAGTTGCACGAACCATTCCAACGAGCCTTTCAAAGCATCAATTGTGTCAGCAATGGCTTCCACAATTGATTAAGTCTCGTTTCCATCGTGCAAAGACGCATCTACCAGGGATTATTTTTTATTTACGTTGTTGACTGAGTTTTACTTCTTTGACCGGGTGTTGAACTGGAGCCATAAACAATGGGATATATATTCAAATAGATTTACTCTTTACACTAATTTAATAGGCTTAGGCCTCCTGACCGTCAGCGAGCCTGGTTTCTTTTTCTGGGAATAATAATGCGAAAATCTTTCTTACCAGTGGACCGGCGAAGCAGAGCTGCCAGAAGAATGCCATCGGGAAGTTGATTACTGTGGTCTGGAACCAGACGGATATGAACTGAGTTCCCGCATTCTTGAAGAGCAGGGTTGCTGCAAGGCTCATAAGTGGACACATTCCGATGATGGATACTACGGAAATGGCGATCACCAGGTGAAAGTTATTATCTCTTTCCAGATTAACAATGGAAAATGCTTTTTTCTTTGCAAATGGTCCGATCAGGAAAAAATCAAGGATGAATGCAATTGGCCCCATAATGACCAGCTCGTGGAATGCATTTAAAAATACCTGGTTGTTCATTCCTCCTACGTTGAGAGCAATGTTGTAACAGATCATGGTATAAACCATCACGAACACCATGATAATTGTGAAAATAACGTCTTGAAATTTGTTTTTTGGCATAAAAATATCCTCCTTCATAATAAGCGTAACAGAAAATGTGTTGTTCGTTCATCATTCCGGAGGAATGTATCGTTTCCAATATAACCGAGATTCTATTCTTTTTTCTATATGGCATATGCCAGACAACGCCATATCAGCAAGGTTTATAATACCTCAACTCTTTAAAAACAGTCAAGTATTTTTTCAGATACATTGAATCATTTTTATCTCTTTTTTCCAAATAAAGAACTCCATACCGTCAGGATCGCTCCTGCAAAAAGAGCCAGATCCGAGAGATTAAAAGTGATATCCGAGAGTTTCCTGTTCTTTGTTTTCAGAGACAGATAATCGACCACATAACCTCTTTTGAAACGGTCATAAGTATTACCAACTGCTCCGCCCAGCATCAGCGATGTTCCAAGCTTTGCCAGTTTGCGTCCCGGTTCTTTCCAAAGAAGGTGCTCCCAGAAAAACAGGATTCCAAGTGCTGCCGCCGACATGCCTTTTACCAGCTTTGGTCTGCAATCCAAATGATTCATCATCAGACCTTTGTTGTGGACTTTGCGGTAGATTCCTTTTCCCTTCCAAATCCGGCGTTCTTCCCCGTCTCTTACATTTTCTTCAGTATATTTTTTAATTCCAAGATCGACCCCGGCAACAAAAGCTCCGGTTAAAATGCTCAGGATTTCCATAATTATTCTCCTTTGATTCGCGCGATTTCCTGCTTGCATACCTCTGTCTGTTCTCCACGCTTTTCGATTGCTTCGCAGAGTGCGATAAAATCGGTATCTACCACTTCCCCCTGTTTGAAACGCTCATATACCAATCGTCCGATCTCTGTCATATCCCGCTCGCTATCTCGCTTCAGACCATAGATCTCATTTTTCTTTTTCTGAATATCGATCGTATCTCCTGCCTTCTTTCCAAGATCATCCACGGTATCTGAAATCCGCTTTCCTATTGTATCAAAAAAATCACTCATTTACTTTTTCCCCTTTCGCATCTGCGTATTTTTCAGAACCGCCTGATCTGCTCAAAAGTACGGTAAAGGTTCAATGCTCCATATCCCCATTCCTGGTTCGGATAATTCATGTCTGTCTTCCGTGAAGCTCCCAATATCAGCAGATTCTTCATCTGTGATGCATCCAGATTCACTCCATGCCTATCCAGCCACTCCATAAAAAGTGCCAGTGCTCCGGAAGTGATTCCAACTGCTATACTGGAACCAGATCTTGCAACAAACTGCCCCTTTAAATTGATCCCTGTCACATTGATCCCCGGCGCAGCAAAATCCGGTTTGATTCTGTTATCTCTAGTATAACCTCTTCCCGAACTGACTGCAATGCTATTTTCCTTTCCATTATAGTACGCTGCACAGACCACCGCCCCGGTATCCCCTGGTTCCATCACCGTATATTCCGGATTTGCACGGATAAAATAGACATTTCCCGTCAGAAACTCTTCCATTGGAAGCCAGATATGAAAGATTCCATTCCCCAGCTCCAGTGTTTCCGGTATAATCTTCCAGATTCCGCTTCCCGGTCTGTCAAACTGAAAAAATGCCAGCTGCGCCCCGGTCGTCTCTACCAGAACCCGGTAATTAAATATTACCCTGGTCTGCTCGAATACAAACACATATTCTCCTATTCCCCGTCTGAGCGAGACCGGTCCTATTGTCTGTCCTGTTGGAGATTCGATAGAAAGTGCCAGAAGATTCGGAAGTTCTGTCCATAGTTCCATCACAAAGCCTCTGGTATTATTCCCTACATTGATCTCCACCGGCTGATTATTTTCCTGTTCCAGAATTCCCAGATAATGATGCCTTTTATCTGCCTCGTTGCCACTTCCGGTCACAATCCCGATTCCTTCGCTCGCCGCCACATTTTGCAGATACTCTGACAGGATTGAATATCCTCCATGTCCTCCAAAGCTTGTTCCAACTGCCAGACAGATCACCAATGGTCTTTTCAGCTCTTCTTGTACCTTCTGCAGATAAAAAACCGCCGCTATCAGATCATTTTCCTGATAGCATCTGGCATCACAGTCTACAAAATAGTACTCCCGTAAATATTCTTTTGCCTCCTTCAGCTTCACGATCACCATCTCTGCCTCCGGCGCTGCCCCAATAAACAGATTCTCCGGATTTGCCCCTCCGCATGCCACACTTGCAACAAAAGTGCCATGTCCGTCCGTATCAAATGACGGAACGGTTTCCTTTGGATTCTCGCTCTGGATCGCCAGATTGATTTGTTCCCTCGTATATTCACTTCCATATCCGATTTCCCGGGGCGCTGTTCCACTTTGTTCTTCCTGATCCCAGATTCGCCGGATCCTGGTCGAACCATCCAGATTCCGGAAAATGGGATCCAGATAGTTGATCCCAGTATCAATGATCCCAACTAGAACTCCTTCACCGCTTAATTCCAGACCAGTCAGATTCTGAACCGCAGCAATTCCCGCCTGTTGGATCGCTGCCATATCCAGTGTTGTATAGCACTTCGGAACCATTGTATACGGATAATCGCCAAGTGGCTTTTTTCTGTCTTCACTCTGGTCAATATAAAGAAGCTCAAAACCGTATTTTAACGGTATCCGGCATCCGTTTTCCAAAGGAAAATTTTCCCCGAGAGCACCGGTATCCCTCATCATAAAATCCCTGTATTCTTCCGACAGAATCTTTTCTTTACATTCTTCCTGTGGCATAACAATCCCTCATATATTTTCTTTTGGAAAATATATGAGGGATTGTTCTTTCTTATACTATGATACTGGACGGTTACGCATTTTGCACTCCATATCCATTCTTTATTCGGTACGTTTCTTTTCAATATCCTCGTAGAAGGAAGTCACTTCTTTTCCTTTTTCCAGGGTACTTACATTCGGACCGCTCTTGAATACGATCTTCAGCAGAATTGGTGTGATGATCGTCGTGATCACTACCACAATGATAACCGGTCCGAGGAAATTGCCGCCCATCATACCGAGTGCTTCTCCCTTGCTGGCAACGATCAGCGCAACCTCACCACGGGAGATCATTCCGACACCGATTCGTGCACACTGATAATTCTTATATCCACACATCTTCGCACCAAGGGCGCAGCCAACGATCTTTGTCAGGATTGCAACAATGGTAAGAACCACTGCAAAGCCTACAATTGCAGTACTCATCTTCGGAAGTTCTACCTTCAGTCCGATACTTGCGAAAAATACCGGTGAAAGCAGCATATAAGACATGGTATCAAATTTCTTCAGCACGAAATCAGATTTACTTGTATTGGAAATGATCAGCCCTGCGATAAATGCACCGGTGATATCTGCAACACCGAAGAATTTCTCTGCCACATAAGCCATCAGCAGACAGAATACAAATGCCATGATCGCATGACGTCTGAGTCCCTTTTCCGCCTGATCTGTCCACTTTTTAAATACCTTGTAAAAGATAAATCCAATCACACCTGCAAATGCGAAGAATGCAACGATCTTCAGTAATACAACTGAAATCTTTACCGATTCATCTGCCATACTTGTTACCAGTGTCAGTGCAACGATACCAAGCACGTCATCAATGATCGCAGCTCCAAGAATCGCATTTCCGGATTTGGTTTTTAATTTACCAAGTTCTTTTAATGTCTCTACCGTAATACTTACGGAAGTTGCTGTCAGGATAACACCGATAAAGATATTCTGCAGAAATACGCTGCAGGATGCATCGGATGTGATCACACCTGGACGGTTAAAGAACATTGCAGTCGCATAACCGCCGATCAGTGGAACGATAACACCTATCAGTGCAATAACGAAGGATGCTTTTCCACTTGCCTTCAATTCCTGTATATCAGTTTCCAGACCTGCACAAAACATCAGCACGATAACACCGATCTCTGCAACGTTATGTATAAAACTTGTCTCTGTCAAGATCCCAAGCATCGCCGGTCCAAGAAGAACTCCTGCAAGAAGTGCCCCTACAACCTGCGGCATCTGTACCTTTCTGGTCGCAAGACCAAGTGCTTTAGTACAAAGTAAAATAATTGCAAGATCCAGTAAATACTTATAAGTCTCCATTCTCTCTCTCTCCTATTTATATCTTGTTTTTTTAGACACATTGTCTAATGTACACCTTTTAATACAATTTTTCAACAAAAAAATACCCGTAAATCTTAAATTTACGGATATTTCCCATTCTATTTTTGTATGATCGCCATGTTTTTTTGATATATGAAGGTTATGATGTTGGGGCAAAAGGTATTTTGACCCCTTTGATACCAGATTGCTACGTGCTTTGCACCCTCGCAATCCTCAGGTTATTGTTATACTTAATGATGCTCAAGCCTTGGTACAGACTGGCTTCTCAGCTCGATCAGCGGTCCTCCGGTTCCTTCGATATATGCCTCCGTGATCGTCACTTCCCCGATGCTGTCATCCTTCGGAATCTCATACATAATATCCAGCATGAATTCTTCAATGATCGCACGCAGTGCACGGGCTCCGGTATCCTTCTTCATTGCCTTTCTTGCGATCGCATGAAGTGCACCATCATCGAATTTCAGATTGACCTCATCCAGTGCCAGAAGCTTCTGATACTGCTTGAGGATCGCATTTTTCGGCTCTTTTAATATCTGAACCATCATCTCTTCATCCAGTCCCTGAAGCGTAAATACGATCGGGAGACGTCCCAGAAATTCCGGAATCATTCCGAAGTTACGCAGATCTTCTGTCGTCACCTTCTCCAGTATTTTCTTATCATGATCATATTTGTCTTTCAGATCCGCTCCAAACCCGATAGAAGAATTCTTCATCAGTCTTTCCTTGATGATCTGCTCAAGATCCGGGAACGCACCGCCACAGATAAAAAGGATATTCTTTGTATTGACTGTAGTGAGCGGAACCATCGCATTCTTACTGTTGGCTCCTACCGGCACTTCCACTTCGCTGCCTTCTAACAGCTTTAACATTCCCTGCTGTACGGATTCTCCGCTGACATCTCTCTGGCTGGTATTCTTTTTCTTCGCAATCTTGTCGATCTCATCGATAAAGATAATTCCCTGTTCCGCCTTATCTACGTCGTTGTCCGCAGCTGCAAGGAGCTTTGATACTACACTTTCAATATCATCCCCTATGTAGCCGGCCTCGGTAAGAGAGGTCGCATCTGTAATTGCAAGCGGCACATCCAAAAGTTTTGCCAGTGTCTTTACCAGATACGTCTTTCCAGAGCCGGTAGGTCCGATCATCAGCATATTGGATTTCTCGATTTCAATCTCATCCATTGTATCCGTTGCCACTCTTTTATAATGATTGTATACAGCAACCGACATTACCTTCTTGGCGTATTCCTGTCCTACTACATATTCATCCAGTTTCGCTTTGATCTTATGCGGAGCAGGAATATCCTTGATATTCAGGATCGGTTCTTTTTCTTCTTCCGGCTTTTTCTTTTTCACACGCTGGCTCTTCGGGATCTGTGCATCCATGTCTCCAAATCCCATCATCGGTCCCATGTTCATAAACTGGCTGTAATCCATCCCGCCAAAATTCATATTGTTCATTGCATCAAAGCTTTTTTGCATACAGTCCGGACACACGCAGATATTGTTCGGAAGATCGATCATCTTTCCGGTCACACTCTCCGGTCTGTGACAGATGAAGCAGACCTTTTCATAGCGGTCTTCATTATTTTCTTTTTTGTCTGTATTTTCTACCTCACCGGTTACTTTCTCAACTGTCTTGTCCTTCTGGTCATTTTCTGCCATTGGCTGGTCCTCCTTTTCTCGGTCGTATTCAGACGATTCCTCTGTCCTTCTTATTCGATTTCCACCCCTGCAAGTTCTATAAACTCTTCCTCTGAAATGATCGGCACTCCAAGTTCTTTCGCCTTTCTGTTCTTGGAAGAAGCAGACTCTACATCATTGTTGATCAGATAATTTGTCTTCTTCGTTACAGATCCGGTCACTTTTCCACCCATCTTCTCAACCAGTTCTTTTACCTCATTCCGGTTTGCAAAATGATTCACGCTGCCAGTGACAACGAAACTCATACCTGCAAATTTCTGTTCTTCTGCCATCTCTTCCGGCTGGATCTCCAGTTCTCCAAGAAGGAGCTTAAATTCCTTTTTTCTTTCCTCTGATACAAAATATTTTACAAATGCCGCTGCAAGCACCGGACCTACACCCTGGATATCACTCAGTTCTTCTTCAGATGCTCCTGTCATTTTTTCCACATCATTTTTAAAATGGCGACAGATCAGTTTTGCATTTGCGAGACCGATTCCTGCAATCCCAAGTCCATATACCACTTTAGCAAGTGTTGTGCTTCTCGCCTTATCCACGCTTGCGATCAGGTTCGCATAGGATTTTTCTCCAAAGCCTTCCATCGTCTGAATTTCTTCCTGATAGGAATCCAGATGGAAGATATCTCTGTATTTGTGAATGAATCCTCTCGCAATAAATTTCTCCAGTGTCGCCTCAGAAAGCCCGTCAATATTGAGTGCATCCCTGCTGACAAACAATGCAAAGGATTTGATTCTTTTTGCCTGACACATCGGATTTGTGCAATACAACGACTTTGCATCATTCATCTGACGGATCTCCGTAGCTCCACCACAAACCGGACAGACTTTCGGGATCTCAATATTGTCACTGCCGGTCAGATTCTTCGCGATCTGCGGAATGATCATATTCGCCTTATAGACTTCGATCGTATCCCCGATTCCCAGATGCAGCTCCTCCATAATACTTAAATTGTGTACACTTGCACGGCTTACCGTTGTTCCTTCCAGCTCTACCGGTTCAAAGATCGCTACCGGGTTAATAAGCCCTGTCCTTGACGGACTCCATTCAATCTCCAGAAGGTGCGTCTCTCGGATCTCATCTGCCCATTTGAAAGCAAAAGAATCACGTGGGAATTTTGCCGTTCTCCCAAGCGACTGCCCATACGCAATGTCATCATATACAAGGACCAGACCATCTGACGGAAAATCATTTTCTACGATCTTTTCTGCAAAAAATGCAACCTTCTCATCCAGTTCTTCTCTTGTCACCAGATAATGCTCCACCACATCAAATCCCTGCTGTTCCAGCCAGTCAAGCTGTTCTTTTCTGGAATTGTGGAAATCCACATTTTCTGCACGTACCAGGGTAAATGCATAGAATTTTACATTTCTCTGTGCCGTGATCTTGTTGTTCAGCTGGCGGACAGAACCACTGCACAGATTCCGTGGGTTTTTATATTTTGCATCCACGTCATCAATTTCTTCATTGATCCGCTCAAAATCTTTGTAACCGATCACCGCTTCCCCTCGCAGGATCAGTTCCCCTTTATACGGAATATGAAGCGGCACATTTTTAAATACTTTCGCATTGTTGGTAATGACCTCACCGACTTCTCCATTTCCTCTTGTAACTGCCTTAAAAAGCTCGCCGTCACGATAGGTCAGAACAATCGTCAGACCATCCATCTTCCATGAGATCACAGCCGTCTGGTCTCCAACAAATTCCTTCAGCCTTGTCACTTCTTTTGTCTTGTCAAGAGAAAGCATCGGTGACTCATGACGTTCTTTCGGAAGCTCACTTAATACTTCATATCCTACATTCACAGTCGGACTGGAAGCCATAACGGTTCCCAACTCTTCTTCCAGACCTTTCAGTTCATCATACAGCGCATCATACTCATAATTGCTCATAATTTCCTGCGCATCCTGATAATAAGCTTTTCCGGCTTTATTCAGAAGCTCTACCAGCTCCTGCATCCTTTTCATCTTATCCATATCCAAATCCACACTTTTAATTATTGTTCCACGGTGTCGGCTCTGACTTTGAATCCCTGATCAGCTCATAGAGTTCATTCAGTTCCTGATCCGTAACCTTCCGGTATTCTCCCGGCTTTAAATTACCAAGTTCGATATTCATGATCCGCACTCTCCGAAGCTCCTTTACCTCGTAGCCAAGTACCTCACACATCCGGCGGATCTGCCGGTTGAGTCCCTGTGTCAGAATGATCTTAAATTTATATTTTCCAAGCTTTTCCACCTGGCATGGTCTTGTGACAGTATCCAGGATTGGGACACCACCCGCCATCTCCTTGAGAAATTCATCTGTTACCGGCTTATCAACTGTAACTTTATATTCTTTTTCATGTTTATTTGCCGCACGCATCATCCGGTTGATAATGTCACCGTTGTTCGTCATCAGAAGCAGTCCTTCCGAATCCTTATCCAGACGTCCTACATAAGTAATCCGTACCGGATAGTTAAGAAATCGTACAATACTGTCTCTCTCCCGTCTTTCCTCAGTACAGACAATTCCACGTGGCTTATTGACCGCAAGCACGATCATCTCTTCCTGTCTGGATACCTGCTTTTTCCCAATCCGGACAACCTGCCACGGCTCTACCTTCATTCCGGTCTCTGCACGCACACCGTCAACCGTCACCTGTCCGGCTGCTATCAGTTTGTCCGCTTCCCTTCTGGAACATACACCAGCTTCACTTAAATATTTGTTCAGCCGGACCGGTCCTTTATTTTCCGTGTCCAGAAACTGCTTTTCTATTTTATTTGCCATGTTTTTCTCCTGTTAATTCTCATCCAGTACCCCCGCCAGCATCCGGTCTTCAAAGAATGTATTGGCATTATACAGGAACAGCACATCATCAAACTGTTTATCTGACATCACAGAACTTAATTTACCGGTATAATAACGAGGGTCGATCACAACGATTTCCCGGTAATACGGAGCCAGAAGCGGAAGAAAACAGTTTGCATATGAATCTTTGAACACCAGAAGTCTGCGTTTTTCTGTCTGTGTTGACTGGATATCGATCATTGCATGATTTCCACCGAAGAATACGGAATATTGATCTCTCTCATCCAGTTTGGATGAATCATACATAGAAGCACTCTTTTTCTGTTCTTCCACATAATTGACTGCAACCTGTGGTGCATCCGCACTCTTTGGCAGATAAATATAGATTGGTTCCTTATAATCTGTCTCATATCCACTCTTTGCGGATAACGTTCCGTTAAAAGAATCCGATACCGCATAGGCTTTCATCTTAATTTCTTCACTCTTATCCAGTCCAAGCTGCGTCTTTGCTCCCTGGAATGCATACCATGCACCAAGAGAAGTCCAGTGATGATCCGTGTGATAATAAATTGCTTCATCCTTGTGAGCATCCAATACTTTTTCTGCATCGATCCAGTCATAAGAATCTCCAAGTTCTGCCTTTACACGGCTGATCTGTCTGCTCTGACTGGCAGTCACCGCAAATGCCGGAAGCTTGTCCTCCATAACATTTGCCGCATTCGGGACCAGCATCATATGCATCTGGATATCCGGATAACGCTCTTTAAAATTCTTCATTGCATCCAGATTCTCTTTCAGATCACTTTCATCTGCCACAGCAACATCTTCCATCAGATAATGATCCTTTCCTTTGAAAACACCACCTTCTTCTGTCCTCCCCGCCACACTGTCCGCGAATGTCTTAATTCTTACCCAGGTATCTCTTCCTGCAAACTGATCCGATACATACTCCTCGTACTGCTCCATAAACCTTCCGGAAGCAATTCCGGAAAGAGAAATTTCCGGTTTCTGCGCCAGCATACGCATTTCTTTTTCTGACATCTGCCTGTCTTTATGCATAAGGTTTACTCCGCAGCTGAGAATAAGGACTCCCAAAAATAAAAACGCACATACTGCCTGGATCTGTTTTTTCCCTCCTGGCAGAAAATACTTTGTTCTGTTTTTTTGTTTATTATTCTTTCTTTCTACCATTGTCTTTCCTTAAAATCTAAAATATAAAAATGGATTGTAACTTTCTGTCACCAGATATGCCACACACAGTACAAACAGTCCTGTCATCAGGCAGCCTGCCAGAACCGTATGCGGTCTTTCTTCATTAAATACCAGCCGCTTTCCGAGCAGATGCATAAACGGTGTACTTCCTATGATCCCTGCCACCCAGAAGAGCCAGTTTCGCATGATCAGATACAATGCCTGGCTATCCATAAATCCGGTTGCACCCTGTCCGAACATATTGCCGATCCAGGTAAGTGCGCTTCCGAGTGTCGGGCTGAAGAACAGTACCCAGCCGAGCATGACCAGAATCATTGTGTAAAGTGTCTGGACTGCCCCCGACAGCTTTGCAAGTATTTTTCCTGTAAAATATTTTTCAGTAATGAGGATCACTCCGTAGAAGAGCCCCCATACTACAAAGTTCCAGCTTGCCCCGTGCCAGAGACCGGTCAGGAACCATACAATCAGAAGATTCAGTAAATGCCGCGGAACCGTTACCCTGTTTCCTCCAAGCGGAATATACACATACTCGCGGAACCATGATCCCAGCGAAATATGCCATCTTCTCCAGAACTCGGTAACACTTTTGGAAATATACGGATAATTGAAGTTCTGCATAAACTCAAATCCGAACATCTTTCCAAGTCCGACTGCCATGTCCGAATAACCGCTGAAATCGAAATAAATCTGGAAAGTGTAGGCAAGACATCCAAGCCACGCAGTCACTACTGACATTCCATCCATCGCCGCGATATTTTCATAAATCGAACCAATCGTATTCGCCAAAAGCACCTTCTTTGCCAGTCCCATCACAAAGAACCAGGCACCGTATCCAAACTTCGTCAGTGATTCCTTTCTTTCACGCAGTTGTCTCTCCACATCTGCATACTGTACGATCGGACCTGCGATCAGCTGTGGGAACATTGTAACATAGGTTCCGAAATCAATCAGATTTACCTGTACGTCTACATTTCCCCTATATACATCAATGATGTAAGACAATGTCTGGAAAGTATAGAAAGAAATTCCGATTGGGAGTTCCAGTTTTCTATATGGAATATAGAACGGAAGGATCGCATTTAAATTTGTTACGATAAATCCGTAATATTTGAAAAATCCAAGAATAAACAGGTTTACAACGATCGTAAAGATCAGACTGCGCACCTGCGATTTTCTTCCTGCTTTTAATGCAATGTCCATTCCGCAAAAATAATTGAACAGAATGGAAATCAGCATCAGGAAGATATAGACCGGCTCTCCCCACGCATAAAATATGAGGGAAGCGATCAAAAGTACCACATTTTTTACCTTACGCGACACCAAATAATATACCAACAGTGTAATTGGCAAAAATGTAAACAAAAATACCAGACTACTAAATAACATAACTTTTTCGTTTCCTTTTATCTACTTCAGGCTCTTTGTAAACGCCTTTTCTACAGTTTCAGCTTTTGGTGAAATAACAAAAAGCACGTATGTACCTTTCGTCTTAATGATCGAAGCATCCAGAAGCTTTACCTGCTCGGCCCCATATCCTTCAAAATTATCGAGCTGTGTCTTTTTTCGCTGTTCTGCGGCTTTTTCAACTGCCTCTGCCTCATTCTCGTCCTTTGTTTTCACCAGAAGGAGCTCGTTGACTCCCATTGTTTCATTCGTATAATACAGTGTTATATCTTCATAATCCTTTGGATTGATCCCATAGAATCTCTTGATTTCCTGGGTTCCGGCAAGTGTCATGTTCTTGTCATCTGCCGCATCCACAGCCGCTTTCTGTACATCTGCAAACGGTGTATCGCTGTCTCCCTTAGACTGAAAGATCAGACCGATATAGATAAGCAAAATAATTACCATCCCAGCTCTGATATTACGCAGAACTGTAAATTCCCCTTTTTTCTTTGTCATATTCCGGCCACCTCCGCCATATGTTCTGCCCAGATTGGATAATACTCCGCCTTCATATGCTCGCCATCCTGCTCATAATACTCATCTTTTACGATCTCTGTATTATCGATAAATGTAATTCCTTCTTCATCACACATTGCTTTAAGTGCGGTATTATAATCCGGAATCTTGGCATAAACCGGCTCTTCTTCTTCTTTTTGAGCGGAAACAGGAAGAATACAGTTGATATAGAGCACTGCATCGGGCATCTGCTCACGCACATTTGCAAGTACCGCTTTGTATTTTTCAATAAATGCATCTGTATCTCCATCTGTTCCGGAAATGTCATTCAGTCCAAGTGCCAGAAAGAGGACTTCCGGCTTTAACTCTGCTGCTGTCCTGATCAGATCACCGGTCTGATCAAGGTGCATTCCTTTTTCCGCTGCAACCTTAGAAGTATCAAGCACATCATATACGGTAAAACCGGTTGTGATCGAATCTCCGAGAATCACCGCATGCGCAAATTTTTCGGACAACGGACGGTTCTGCCAGTCCTCTGTCGCCTGTTTTTCTTCTTTCTCAATATTTGAAATTTTGGTCTCCACCTCAGATACATCTGCTTTTTCTAACTTCTTGATTGCTTTTACTCCTGCTGATGTATTCACCTTATCTGTTCCAAGATGCGAAAGACCAATACTTACGATTACCGTCAGTACAACAACCGCTCCTGCAATTTCCATCAGAACTTTTTTTCTTCTTTCTTCTGCCTGATGTTCTTTCTCCATCGTTCTTTTCTTCATGCTATGCATCCTATCTTTTATTAAAATATGAGTTTCATTTTCATTGAATCATGTGATAAATACTCTAACCTATTCATTTTACTTTCTTCTATTATAAAAGTCAAATCTTTAATAATGCCAAAATCACCAAATGTGCAGGGTAAAACACGTAAAAAAAATACTTTTTCACAAGAAAATGTTTCTGTGATTTTTTTCCGTTATAAAATACCAAAACACAGACTCCCGCTGCCAGTACTGCAATCATTGCCCCTGCTCCCGCTGCGATTCCTGCAACTCCCGGAAGTTCTGCTGTCACCGTAATCCCCAGAACAAGTGCTGCAATAAAAAAAGCCTTTTTCCGGCGCTTTGGATCCTCTCCTGCCCGGTAAAACCAAAGCGTATACAATGGAGCCAGAATTGCCCAGTCACAGATACTGCTTACTGCTATAATTCCCAGTACAACCAGACTTTTCTTTCCCGGATCTGATATTTTTTCCTCTGCGATCATCAGACACAGACACAGAAAAAGTGTAAATATCATATTTAAAGTATACCACGGTGCCAGATGATTCCGCGCAAATGCCAGATAATACGGAAGCTGTGAAATGACAGCAAAGATCAACAGTCTTCCGGCATATTTTTTTACTGACCTTGTATAACGGTATCCTTCAACCAGAAACCAGCACATGACCGGTGCTGTAAAATAACCGATATCCTTTAGCGCTTCGCAGGCAAAGGTTCCTGGTTGCAGAAATATATTTGCAACGTGATTGAGCAGCATAGTAAACACTGCAATGTATTTGATCTGATCCCGGTTTAATTCTATTTTCATCTTGTCATCCATCCTTCTTCTTTCCCGTATTGTATCAAATTCTTATACATATCTCAAGATTTATGCTATACTGATACTATTACACTGATGACGGGAGGAAGTCTATGCTTATTTTTTCTCTGGATACAAAAAAATGCATGAACGCACTTTTACTGCATCCTGCATTTGACTCCTTTTTATTTATTGAAGGAGATATCACAACTTTTAATACCTTTCAATTTAACGGACGACTGAAAAAAGATTTCTTCAGTGCTGAAGAAAAAGAAGCTCTGGATGACCGGGAATATGCTCTCTGGAAGGAACTTCGCGAGTTTTGTCTTTCTCTGATCAAAGGAAAGCGTACTCCGCTGGGATTTCATTTTGTTCTTTCTATGTCAGCACCGAATATTGCACGGCTTCTCGAACAGGAACATCTTTCCTTTGCTCCGGCAGATGTGCAGGGACTGTACCTGAATTTTAAATATGACGGGACAAAACTTAGCTGTACGACAGGAACATCTATGAACCTGTTCACGCTAGACAAATCACTGGAGCAGGCATGGGACAAGATGGCGCAGCGGATTTTTGCGAAGTACGAGATTCCGTTTGAGGTTGAGTAAAATTTTGAAAATAGTGATGAGACAAAGAGCATAAAATACTGTATGCAGTATTTTATGCTCTTTGTCTTTCTATCTCGTTGGCAAAATTCTTACACAATGCCTCAACTCGGAATTGCAAGAGGACGGTCGGCGGGTTCCGGAAAATCTGGAACCTTGGACCTGGTTCTGGGTAAATTCAGATATATGTTCCGTTTCTTATACGTGGGTAATGATTGCTGTCAGTAATTCCTGGAATTGCTCAGCCACCCGGTCGGCGGTTTGTTGAACTTCCTGGTGGTTCAGATGTTGTGATGTCATGCCGGAGGCGAGGTTGGTGATACAGGAGATGCCGCAGACTTCGATTCCCATGTGGCGGGCAGCGATCGTCTCGCAGGCGGTGCTCATGCCTACGGCATCAGCCCCACAGGTGCGGTACATACGGATTTCTGCCGGAGTTTCATAAGATGGACCGGTAAGCTGAAGGTATACACCTTCTTTCAGAGGAATGCCGAGTTTTTGGGCTTCTTTCTTTATGATCTGCTGCATCCGTTCACTATAGGCTTCACTCATATCCGGAAAACGGGTTCCAAGTTCTTCAACATTGGCACCGATCAGTGGATTAGGGATTCCACTCATAATCTGGTCTGTGATGAGCATGAGATCGCCCGGATGGAATCCGGTATTGATTCCGCCTGATGCATTGGTAAGAATCAGCTTCTTTGCGCCTAACATTCCCATCAGCCGCACCGGAAGCACCACATCTGTTACCGGATACCCTTCATAATAATGCACACGTCCCTGCATGATCACAACCGGAACTTCTTTTACATAACCAAATACAAATTGTCCTTTATGTCCCACAACTGTCGACACCGGAAAACCTTCAATTTCTGTGTATGGAATGATCTGTTCTATCTTGATTTTTGATGCGTATTCGCCAAGACCGGAGCCCAGAATCACTGCCACTTCCGGTTTAAAATTCGTTTTTTGGAGAATGCTTTTCCGGCATATTTCCAGCTTTTCATAAATTTCATTGCTCATACAGAATTCCTCTTTTCTCTTATTCTTCAGAGTCAATCCTCTCTGTTTGTAGTTTCTTTATTTCAGCATTTTGCAAATTTTATCTTTTATAGAATCATCGGCAAATGCAGTATCAATTGCATTTTTCATCATCTGAAGGATTTCTTCGTCCCGGATTCTATAATTTTTTTGAATAAATTCCAGTTCTTTTGTAAGACTGGTGTTACTTACCGTTCGGTTATCTGTGTTGACCGATACTTTTAACCCTGCATCCAGAAATTCCCGCATCGGATATTCCGCCATGCAGTTTACAGATTTGGTCTGTAAATTGCTGATCGGACACATCTCGATACCAATATCTGCTTTTTTTGCCATTTTCCGGATCTCCTGGTTGCCACGCATCGCGATCCCATGCCCGATCCTTCCAGCTCCCACGTTTATCGAATCTATGACATTCTGTGGATTTCCACATTCTCCGGCATGGAGTGTAAATGGCATTCCCATCTTCTTTGTCTCTGTAAAAATATCCATAAATTCAGACATCGGATACAATGCTTCTGCTCCTGCAAGATCTGCTGCACAAACTCCGGATCCCAGATATTCTCTTGCCGTCTTGATCATCCGCATATTATCCTCAGTGCTGTGATGTCGCATTGCACAGATGATCACACCATACTCGATTCCAAAATCTTTTTTCCCCCGCTCCATTCCGCTGATCACTGCTTCGATCACCTTCCGGCTGTCCATCTTTTTTGTCTCTGACAGAAGCGGAGCAAAACGGATCTCCGCATAACAGACATTTTCTTCGTTCATCTGGGAGAGCAGATCATACGCAGCTCCGGAAAGTCCCTCTTCATCCATAATACATCTGCCGGGAAGGTCAAATTTTTCCAGATATTCATTCAGACTTGTACAGTTTTCTGAAACACTGAGTTCTTCAGGTCTTACAGTTCTTCCAAGCCTTTTTTCAATAAATGATCTGCTAAGAGAACCGTCCAGATGACAGTGAAGCTCAATCTTTGGTAATTCTTTCAAGGTTTCCTGTGTCATTTTTCATTCCTTCTCTTTTTCCTTTTCTTCAAAAATCTTCTTTTGGAGTCTGAGTCCTTTCTCATTCTGTAAGATTAGATGGTCCGAAACCTTTTGGCAACATTTCTTTCAAGGTATAGATATCATAATGCTTTGCATCTACTGCAAGAATGATCTGAAATGTCTCCGGATCGCAGAATTCCATCATGACCTGCCTGCATACTCCGCACGGCGGTGCATACTCTGTCACAACACCGCCCTTTCCTCCTACAATACAGATTGCATCAAATTCTTTTACTCCTTCGCTGACTGCCTTGAAAAACGCGGTACGCTCCGCACAGTTTGTCGGTGTATAAGCCGCATTTTCAATATTGCATCCCGTATATATCCGTCCATTCTTTCCAAGCAGCGCAGCTCCCACTTTAAAGTCAGAATAAGGGGTATAAGAATATGCAAGCTGAGAAAGCGCGATTTCTATCATTTTTTTAATTTGTTCTTTTTTCATTCTCTTTTTTCCTGCTTTTTCTTGCTAAATAAGTTCATTCAGAATCGAATGCCCGATCGTTCCTTCCGGCATTTTTACACCAAAATTATCTGTGACCGTTGCCCCGATCACTGCAAAGGTATTTTCCTCCATAATCACGCCACCCTCATCCATCTTTTTGGAATACGCCAAAAACGGTACATATTCCCGTGTATGATCGGTTCCTGTGTAGGTCGGATCGTTTCCATGATCGGCGGTAATAATAAGAAGATCATCCTCCCGCAGATCATCCAGCAAAATTCCAAGATTTTTATCAAATCTCTCAATCTCATGTCCGTAGCCAACCGGATCGCGCCGGTGTCCCCACTGTGCATCAAAATCAACCAGATTTACAAAGCACAGTCCGTCAAAATCTTTTTTGCAAATCTCAATGGTCTGCTCCATTCCATGCACGGAGCTGTTGGAATGATACGATTCTGTGATTCCTTCCCCGCAAAAGATATCATGGATCTTTCCGACTGCGATCACATCCTTTCCCGCATCTTTCAGTGCGTCAAGTGCAGTCTTTCCGGTCGGCTCAAGTGCATAATCCCTGCGGTTGCTGGTTCTTTTAAATTCACCTTTTTTCTTTCCTACATACGGTCTTGCAATGACTCGTCCCACGCGCCATTCATCCTTCATCGTGATCTCTCTTGCGATCTCACAACACCGGTACAGATTTGCCAGATCAAATGTCTCTTCATTTCCACAAATCTGCAATACAGAATCCGCAGAGGTATAGACAATCATTGCACCTGTTTCAATTTCTTCTTCCCCAAGTTCTTCAATGATCTTTGTTCCGCTCTCACTACGGTTTCCAATCACTTTTTTCCCGCAACGTTTTTCCAGTTCTGCGATCAGTTCCGGTGGAAATCCATGTTCGGTAAAGGTTTTAAATGGTTTTTTTGTATAAATTCCCATCATTTCCCAGTGTCCGGTCATCGTATCTTTTCCGTTACTCGCCTCTTTCAGTCTGGTAATTTTTCCAACCGGATTCTCGATTCCATACATCTTTCCCCCGGTATGCAGATTCAGCATACCAAGCTTCTGAAGATTTGGAATCTCCAGTGTTCCCATTCTGTCTAAAATATGACCAAATGTATCTACATCCCTGTCACCGAATTTCTCAGAATCAGGCATTGCACCAATTCCGAGCGAATCCAGAACGATCACAAAGATTCGTTTATATATTGTTTCTTTCATTTACCGATCCTCTTTGATCAACTTTCTGATGGCTTCCACTGCCACCTGTACTGCCATATCTGTATCATGTACTACCGGATTTTCAAGTCCCAGTTTTTCTCTTTCCTGATTTGCCATTACAAGGAAACACGCACCCACGCGTACATGAAGCTTTGCTGCCACAATGTAAAGTGCTGCCGTCTCCATCTCTGATGCCAGACATCCCAGTTTCTTCCAGGCTTCCCATTTATTGATCAGTTCATAACCTGCCGGCATCTTCTCCGGCTCATGCTGTCCGTAAAATGCATCTTTTGACTGTACCACTCCGGTATAAAATTCACATTCCTTTTCCTTCGCAGCACTGACCAGTGCGTTCACCACCATAAGGTCTGCCACTGCCGGATATTCGATCGGCGCATATTCTTTGCTAGTCCCTTCCATTCTGACGGCACCCGTAGCAACTACTATATCCCCACTTTTTACTTCCGGCTGTATCCCACCGCAGGTTCCAATCCGTACAAACGTATCAGCTCCACATCTGGCTAATTCTTCCATCGCAATTGCTGCTGATGGTCCCCCAATTCCGGTAGATGTGACACTTACCTTTACGCCATCTAAAGTTCCTGTATAAGTGATAAATTCCCGGTTATCCGCAATCATCACAGGATCTTCAAAATACTGTGCTATTTTTTTGCAGCGCTTTGGATCTCCCGGGAGAATGACATAACGGCCGATTTCCCCGTTGGCCACCTGAATATGATATTGTCTGCTTATATCCTTTGAATAATTCTTCATCGTATCCACCGCCTCTCTTTTGTTATATTATACTATAAAAGGCCGGGAAGTTCATCAACACTTTGTGGAAAGTGTTTCCAAATACAGCAAAAAAAGCCTGACCATTCAGACCTTTTCGCATAAGCGAAAATGGGAATCTGAATGGTTCAGACTTTTCCGGGTATCTACAACAAGATTATTTTGCCAATTTCATCATAATTTCATTACTGCGTTTCACAAATTCTGTCATCTCTTCCGGGCTGAGTGGCTTGTGTGCCAGCATTGCCAGGTCATATAACTGATGGCAGAACATTTCTGTATTTTCGCCATCTTTATGTGCTACAACATATTCTACCAGCGGATGATTTGCATTCAGGATCAGGGTTGCATTTGTTCCGAACATAGACGGATCCATGCCTGACATTCCATACATCTTCATCATTTCCTGCATACGGCGTGATTCTTCGGAAAGTGTAATCATAGATGCCACATTTTCATCTTTCATCTTTTCCACTTTTACTTCCAGTTTGTCATTGCCAAGTGCTTTGCGGAAGATTTCGACCAGACTGTCAGTTTTTTCTTTGAATGCTTCTTTTTCTTCTTCAGATACATCTTCTTTGAAGTGATCAGTCAGATCTGCATCGATTCTCTGGAACTTGATATGTTCGTTCTTCTGCTCCATCTGAGTAATAAATGGAGAATCAATATTATGTGACAAGATCACTGCGTCCAGTCCCTCTTTTTTGAACATATTGATATACTGGCTCTGCTGCTGTTCATCTGTTACATAGTAAATTGTTGTCTTCTCTGTTTCTTTCTTTTCTGCTGACTGCTCTGCATTTTCACCCTCGGTCTTTTCCTCCGGTTCTGCTTTTCCGCCATTTTTTTCGATGCATTCTTTGAGTGTCATATACTTGTGATCCAGGTTCTTGAACAGAACATAATCGCTCATCTTCTCGCAGAATTTTTCATCTTTCAGGCAGCCGAATTTGATAAATGGGCTGATGTCATCCCAGTATTTCTCATAGTTTTCTTTATCTGTCTTGCACATTCCTGAAAGCTTGTCGGCAACTTTCTTGGAAATGTATTCGGAGATCTTCTGTACGAATCCATCATTCTGCAGTGCGCTTCGTGATACGTTAAGCGGCAGATCCGGACAATCAATGACTCCTTTTAATACCATCAGGAATTCCGGAATAACTTCTTTGATATTGTCTGCGATAAATACCTGATTGTTGTACAATTTGATGGTTCCTTCAATGGAATCGTATTCGGTATTGATCTTAGGGAAGTACAGGATACCCTTTAAGTTGAATGGATAATCCATGTTCAGATGAATCCAGAACAGAGGTTCTTTGTAATCCATAAATACTTTCCGGTAGAAATCAATATAATCTTCTTTGCTGCATTCGTTTGGATGCTTTGTCCACAGCGGTGCCGGATCACTGATCGATACCGGGCGTTTCACGATCTTTGCTTTGTCGGATGCCGGTGAAACTTCAACCATTTCTTTTTCACCGTTCTCATTTTCTTTTTCTTCCATCTTGGCGTCTTCATGGATATGTTCAACAACCGTATCGGTATCCAGGACTTCATCCTCCGGGATCGTCTCATATTCCGGTTCTGCATTTGCTTTGGATACAAAAATCTCTACCGGCATGAATGAACAGTATTTCTCAAGGACTTCGCGGATTCTGTATTCATTTGAAAATTCTACACAATCTTCGTTCAGGAATAAGGTGATTTCAGAACCAACTTCCTCTTTATCCCCTTCTTCCATCTCATACTCTGTACCGCCTTCACTTACCCAGTGTACCGGTTTTGCACCTTCTTTATAAGAAAGGGTATCAATATGAACTTCATCAGCTACCATGAAGGCAGAGTAGAATCCAAGACCAAAGTGTCCAATCATATCGTCCTCTGTTGTCTTATCTTTGTATTTGTTCAGGAATTCGGTTGCTCCTGAAAATGCGATCTGTGTGATATATTCTTCTACTTCATCAGCAGTCATACCAAGACCATTATCGATGAATTTCAAAGTCTTCTCTTCCGGGTTTACAATAACCTGGATCTTTCCTTTATAATCATCCGGAAGTGTATATTCTCCCATCATGTCCAGCTTCTTTAATTTTGTGATCGCGTCGCATCCATTGGAAACAAGCTCTCTTGCGAAAATATCATGATCAGAATATACCCATTTCTTGATAATCGGGAAAATATTTTCGCTGCTGATTGAAAGACTACCTTTTTTTGCTGCCATTTTTATCACTCCTAAATTTCATATTCTATCTTTTTACGGTTTCAAATACCGTATTTTTCTGTCTATGAAATATCTTAATACCCTGATTTCTAAATGTCAATAGAAAATTAGCACTCTTTTGACAAGAGTGCTAATAATTCTGTGAAGAATATAAACTTTCTGTGAAATATATTTTCCGATTCTTTGTGTACCGTCTATAAGAAATCTTTGACATACACTTGCAAAAGCTTTTACTCCACGCTCTTCAAAGATTCCACCATATCGATCTTCTTCAGCTTGTAGAACATTACCCAATTTACAAATAAAGAAAATGCTACAGTAAACAAGAAACTGTACAGATAACTCTGCCAGTGTATCTGACGTCCGAACATCGCTTCTTCCACCTCAACCGTCAGGATGATATACCGGTGAAGCAGATTACCAAGCACCATACCCACAACCGATCCAATGATCGTCAGCAGGATATTCTCTCTGTATACATAAGAGGCAACCTCTCCGTCGTAGAATCCCAGAACCTTCAAGGTTGCAAGCTCTCTCTGACGCTCGGTGATGTTGATATTGTTCAGATTGTACAGTACCACAAATGCCAGCATTCCGGCAGATACGATCAGTACCACGATGACCAGATTCAGGCTTCGCAGCATGTCATCCAGCCTTCCTTCAATACTGCTGGTATAACTTACATTCAGTACTCCATCCATCGACAGAAGCTTTGTTCCGATCTTCTCGATCTGATCATCCTTTCCGTCCTTTACACTGTAGATGATCGTGTTATATTCTGCCGGTACACCATATAATTCCTCGTATTTTTCCGGTGACAGATACAGGTAATGGCTCATATAGTTCTCGCAGATGGCGCCAACCGTCACCGTCTGGTCTCCCCTGTCCTCGTCCTCGATCGTAAGCTCATCTCCCACCTTTACATTCAGAAGGGATGCCATTTTCTCAGTCAGAATCACTTCGTCTTTTTTCAGTGAATAAACCTCGTCCTTATTGGTCCTGCTGTGGAAGCTTAAAAAGTTCTCAATCTTTTCATTATCCGATGGCACCATCAGATAAAGTGTCTTTTTACCGGATGCAGATTTTACATCGGTCTTCTGCATCCGCGCTTCGATCGTCTCTTTTATATCTGCATTCTGATCCAGATAATCATGGAGCTGTTGTCTGTTCTCTTCGGATATGTCGTCACTCATGTAGGTTGCCGCATCATAGAACTGCACCTTCTCATACTGCAGGCTGACGATCTCATAGATACAGTCCTTCATTCCGAATCCGACTACCATCAGTGCCATACAGCCGCCGATTCCGAAAATGGTCATAAAGAATCGCTTCTTATACCGGATCAGATTCCGCACGGTCGATTTCCATGTAAAATTCAGATGCTTCCAGATAATTCCGATCCGCTCCAGAAGAATCCGCTTCCCCTGCTTCGGTGCTGCCGGACGCATCAGCTCTGCCGGTTCTGCTGCCAGCTCTTTGTAGCAGGATGCGATCGTAGCGATCAGTGTGCAGGCAACTGCGATTCCCGAAGCCTGGAGTGCATAGATCATATGGTACGGTACCAGGATCGCCGGCAGATGCTTATACAAGATCATATAAGCATAAATAATGATAAACGGCAGGATCTTTTCCCCGACCAGTACTCCGAAAATACTTCCGCCAAGCGTTGCAATCAGAGCATAACCAATGTATTTCCCTGCAATTGCAGCTTTTCCGTAACCGAGTGCCTTCATCGTTCCGATCTGGACTCTCTGCTCCTCTACCATTCGTGTCATCGTCGTCAGACTGATCAGTGCTGCCACCAGGAAGAAGAGTACCGGAAATACTTTTCCAATGGAACGCATCCGGTCTGCATTATCCCCATAGCCCTGATATTCTGTCAGCGCATCCTCTCTCGTCTGCACGTACCATTTCGGATTCTCAATCTTTTTGATCTCAGCCTTTGCGTCTGCGATCTTCTGCTTTGCATCCACAAGCTGCTTTTCTCCGTCTGTGATCTTCACCTGCCCGTCCGTGATCCGGTCTTCAGCTTCTTTTGCTGCCTGCTCATATTCACTCCGACCATCCGCAAGCTCCTGTTCACCGGATGCAAGTTGTGCTTTACTTGCATTTAAAGTGCCCTCTTTTTCATTCAGAAGTGCCCATGCAGACTGAATCTGTGCTTTTCCGTCCGTGATCTGTGATTTTGTACTGTCAAGCTGGGATCTGGCTGCTGCAATCTGACTCTTGCCGTCTGTAATCTGTCTGCCTGCACTTAACAGCTCTTCTTCCTGTGCGGCAAGTGTCTGCTCCTGCTGAAGAAGTGCCGTCTCTTTTGCATCCAGATCTTCTTTTTGCTTAGTCAGGCTAGTAATCTGTGCCTCCAGGTCTGCTTCTGTGGCAAAACCTGCCTTGTTCAGTTTCTCCTGCTTTGTATTTTCAAGCTGTGTCTTCCGTTCCTGCATACCGGCAAGCTTTGTATTTAAATTCTCCCATTTTTCTACATAAGCTTGTTCTTCTTCATTTCTATTCTCTTTAGGAATATTTACATATTTCCGATATACCTCGCTGTCCATTCCGTCCAGCTGCGTCTTCAATCCTGCAATTTTTGAATCACACTGACTGATTTCATCTTCAATCCCAGCCAGTTCGTCTTTCAGCTGATTAAGCGGTGCAAGTCCCTCGTCCAACCGTTTCTTCCCATCCGCGATCTGTGACTTTCCTGCTGGAATCTGTTCCTTCCCCGCCGTAATGATCGGCATATATTTCGAGTAATTGCTCAGATAAACCTGTTCCGCATCTGCAAGCTCCTGTTCTTTCTGATCCAACTGTGCTTTTCCGGATTCATACTGTGCCTCCGCTGAATCAAGCTGTGCCTGCTTATCATTCAGCTGCGCTTTTGCATCGGCAAGCTGTGTCTCGCCGTCTGCGATCTGCTGCTTTGCATCCGCAAGCTCCGCTTCTCCATCCGTAATCTGTTGCTTTGCTTTTTCCAGTTCTTCGGCTGCCTTGCTTTTCCCACTCTCCAGCTCTTTTTTCGCATCCTCCAGTTCCTGCGATTTTTCATTCACTGTCTTCTCCGAATCAGCAAGCTTTTCATTTGCCTCATCTACGATCTCCTGTTTGCGGGCTGCACAGCGTTCCTCTTCGATTGCACTCACGGCTTCCTTTGCTGCATCCGACAGATTATTGTATTCATCCGTAAATGCAGTTTTCTCTTCTGCACCGCTCACTTTCACATAAGCTTCCGTATAAACATCCATGTCAAAAGAAGCTTTATCCACTACAACAAATCCACTGATCTCTCCGGTTCCGATCGTACTGCTTCCTCTTCCAAATGAAATATACAGCGGACTGTTCCCGATCCCGACAATCTTGTATGTATCTGTAACCAGCGAATCCGTCAATGCCTCTCCATCGCCGGAATGGAAAGTTACCGTGTCGCCAACCTTCAGGTCTGTATAGCTCAGAAAATCTTCATCCACCAGACATTCTCCGGCTTTTTCCGGCAGCCTGCCTTCCACAACCGAAACCTGATCAAAATTCTTCTGCATACTCAGCATATGGACAACCTTTTCATTGTCTCCAACCGGGCAAAGCACGTCTTTGCTGTATCCGCCTTCTACAGCTTCAATTCCTGATACCTTTCCAATTGCTTTGATATCCGCTTTGGTAAGTCCCATGGTTCCCATTACCTTCAGATCCATCAGCTCTGAATCATCGAAATACTGATCTGCAGTGATCCGCATACTTGGCTCTGATGCACGGATTCCCGAATAAAATGCGACACCCAATGCTACGATAAAAAAGATTGATACAAACCGTCCCATCGTCTTTTTTATTTCTATTATAAAATCTTTGCGTAAAATATTTTTCTTCATCGGTCTTTACGTCCACCTACCATTCAATCGTCTCTACCGGAACCGGTCTTTCATTCAGCTTCATGCTTCCGACTTTTCCATTCTTCATCTTAATTACACGATCTGCCATCGGCGTGATCGCTGAGTTGTGTGTGATCAGGATCACTGTCATCCCTCGTTCACGGCACATATCCTGTAAAAGCTTTAATATTGCCTTACCGGTATTGTAATCCAGCGCCCCTGTCGGCTCATCACACAAAAGAAGCTTCGGGTTCTTTGCCAGTGCACGTGCAATCGATACCCTCTGCTGCTCCCCACCGGAAAGCTGTGCCGGGAAATTCTTCATACGATCTGCCAGTCCCACTTCCCTAAGAACCATCTCCGCATCCAACGGATCCTTACAGATCTGCAGTGCCAACTCTACATTTTCAAGCGCCGTCAGGTTCGGAATCAAGTTGTAAAACTGGAATACAAATCCAATATCATCCCTTCTATAGGAAGTAAGCTGCCTCGGCGAATACTTTACAATATTCTTTCCATCGATCCAGACCTCTCCACTTGTTGCCGTATCCATTCCCCCCAGAATGTTAAGCACTGTCGTTTTTCCCGCACCACTTGGGCCTACCACAACTGCAAATTCACCTTTTTTTATCTGAAAATCAATTCCATCTGCTGCGGCAATCTCAACTTCACCCATACGGTAAATCTTACGGACATCCCGCATTTCAACAAATTCTTTCATCATCTTTCCCCTTATCTATAAAATTTTCTGCTTTTTTTAATTTTAACATATTGAAAAAGCAAATCAAATATGAAGTCGTAAGATTATAAAACTTTCACATTTTCCATTTTTTGCACCGTTTTTGGCTATATTGCACAATTTTACAGTATCATTTTTGTAACATTTGTCTTTTCTGCGAATTTACAGAAGAGCATACACATGGTATTATAATATCAAGTTAAGGATAGCACTTAACGAAACTAAATAAGACGTTTTCAGTATTTTGATACTTTTTATTTTCATTTCTCCTTTAATGAAATTACAGAAAAAGAGCTTACGACATTTCCCCCGATCATATGTCGCAAGCTCTTTTTCCATTATCTGAATCTTTCCGGCATTCACAAACAGTATCCTCCTCTGTTTTTCCCACCCTGCTTCCGGAATATACTTTCAAAAATTACAGTTTTCCTTGTAACTTTCTGTAACTTCTTGTTAATTATTAGACATTATATATTTTTACCGTTAAAATTTCCTTTTTTTACATTCTTTTGTCAATCTTGTTTTGCACTTCGTTATTTTGCACAATTTTATTTTAACTTTGCAGTTCTTTTAGTTTTTTTTGCGAATATACAAAACTCCCTGCAAATGCTATTATAAAAACAAGTTAAGGATAACACTTAACCGAACAAAATAAGACGTTTTCAGTATTTTGATACTTTTTATTTTCATTTCTCCTTTAATGAAATTATTGGAAAAAGAGTTTACGACATTTCCCCCGATCATATGTCGTAAGCTCTTTTTCTATTTCAGGATTTTCATATCGGTCTCCTCATGTTCGAAAAATTTTTTATATTGACATTTATAATAAGCATTCATAATTCCTTCTTGAAAACACATTTGTTCTTAGAAAAAAAATCATTTGCACTCATTTTTTTTGCATTTATGCAAATTTTATTATCAATTTCCAAATTCCAAATAACCTTTTGTATAAATTGATTTTACCCCTGTTATTTTGCACAATTTTATTTTTCAAAGCATTTTTCTTTTGTTTTTTTTGCGAATATACAAATTCCAAGCCTCTTGGTATTATAATATCAGCTTGAAGATAACAACTAGATAAGAATTCCTCGGTGGGGCGGCATCTTAGTCAGTCACAATTGCCCCACTTGATTAGGAATCAAAACCAAATAAGACGTTTTCAGTATTTTGATACTTTTTATTTTCATTTCTCCTTTAATGAAATTACAGAAAAAAGAGTTTACGACATTTCCCCCGATCATATGTCGTAAGCTCTTTTTTCATTCTACCCAACTCTTTTTCCATATATATTTTGCAGGATAAAAATCCCACTTTATTCCATCCGCTAACTAAATTATCCAAAACTTCTTTCTTATAAACTTTTACCACGTTTCCAGGCATCAGCATTCATTTTTCCGCCTCTCTTCTGTAGATCGCTACATGTTCTGTCAAAAGAAAATGGAAATGTCAACACGGCATTTCCATTTTCTTTCAAAGCTATTTTTCTGTCTTTATACATTTTCTTGCAAGAATACAGATCACGATGGTAATGACCATATCCGGGAGTGTATTTCCAAGCGGAATATCCACATTCATCAGAATACGGTAAAGTATAAAACCGATCACCCAGATCACACCATTCATGACATCCAGAGATACTTCCAGGCTGTCCTTTCTCTTCAGAATGAAGAAATCCGCAATCTGGATTGCGATCATCGGCGCGAATACAGAACCGATCAGGTACAGGAAATCGGTAATATTGTCCATCGGATAAATGATTGCTCCGATCATTCCGATCACAGTTACAACAATTGCTGCATATTTCCCATTGATTTTTGAAAATACTGACTCTGACGAAATTCCTGCTGAGTAAGCATCCAGAAAGGTTGTCGTAACGGTAGAAAATACAATGATCAGAAGTCCTGCTATTCCAAGTCCAGCTTTTACCATGATACTTGCAATATCAGACTCTCCTGTGTAAATTGCAGCGTTCATACCGATCACGTACATCCAACAACTGACAACTCCATAAACAACGGTGCTGACTGCGGTTGCTTTTACCGGTTCTTTTGCTTCTCTTGTATAGTCACTGATCAGTGGCAACCAGGAAAGTGGCATGGCAACAGAAAGCTCTACTGCTGCACCAAACGTCATGGCATCCCCACCTGCGCCTGCTACCGATCCGTCACCAAAGATCACTCCGCTGAGTACCAGTGTCAGGATAAATAAAGCAGCCATTGCAACCGTATTGATCTTGCCAAGATTTGTGATTCCGATCACAATCCATAAGATGATCAGTACACCGATCACCAGACACCATACCCATCTGCCGGTATGAAGAACACCATTTGCTGCAAGTGCTCCATCATAAATCATAATCGCTGTCCAGCCAACCAGCTGCAGCACATTCAGGAAGGAGAAGAAGATTCCTCCCTTCTCGCCAAAACTCATTTTTACTGTTTCCATTGCACTTCGTCTGGTCTTTCCACCAATTACTCCGGCAAGGAAAAGCATCATGCATCCTATGATATGACCAATAATAATCGCCAGAACTCCTTTTCCGAATCCAAGCGGCGCAAAGTAAGTACCGGTCAGGATCTCTGCAAGGGACACGCCTGCCCCAAACCAGATCAGTCCATTTTCAAAGATAGAGGTTCTCTTTTCATTCATACTTCTATTCCTCCACTTTGCTTTCTGTATATTCATTTTTAATTGCAAATCCGTGATTCATCGGACCACTGCCCTTACCGAGATCCAGCATTGCTGCAAGTGCTCCGGAAATATATTTCTTCGCACGTTCTACTGACTCATCCAAATCATATTCTTTTGCAAGATTTGATGCGATCGCACTGGATAAAGTACATCCTGTTCCGTGCGTGTTCGGATTGTCGATTCGCTCTCCGTAGAACCACTTATATCCACCATCTCTCCACAGCAGATCATTGGCATCGTTCAGTTGATGCCCGCCCTTACAAAGAACTGCACAGTGATATTTGGTGCCGATCTCTTCTGCTGCTCTTATCATATCCGCCTGCGACTGGATTTTCATACCTGCAAGCACTTCTGCTTCCGGGATATTCGGAGTCAGAACGGTTGCCATCGGAAGCAGGCAGCTCTTCAGCGCATCAATCGCTTCCTCGCTGATCAGTCTTGCTCCACTTGTTGCTACCATAACCGGATCAACTACAATATTTTTCGCATCATATTCTTTTAATTTGTCTGCGATCTTTGTGATCAGACCACTTGAAGATACCATTCCAATCTTCACTGCATCCGGGTAAATATCCGTGAAAATATTATCCAGCTGTTCTCCTAGGAATTCCGGCGTTACCTCCATAATTCCGGTAACTCCGGTTGTATTCTGTGCAGTAAGAGCCGTAATTGCGCTCATAGCATAGACTCCGTTACTGATCATTGTTTTGATATCTGCCTGGATACCTGCTCCTCCGCTTGAATCGCTTCCTGCAATTGTAAGTGCTGTTCTCATTTGACTCTCTTCCTCTCTTTTCATAATTCTAAATATTTTGTAACTATTCAGAGCCAAGCAAAATTTCATAAAACAGGTGTAAAATGCTTGCATTTTTAAGATTGTTTTTGAAATTTTATTTGGCGGATACGCCACACCAACGAAATGCGTAGCATTTTGGAGGTTGACTCTGAACAGTTACACTATTTTATATAAAAAGAATGTGCCTTGGCACATTCTCGCGCCAAACGCAGTCGCTTGCGACATTCTTCATCTTCGTGCGAGTGCGCATCTCCGGCACGTAGCACCTTTTATTTCATAGGAAGTTCCTTCGGAATTTCCTATGAAATAAAAGAAACACCTGTCATGCACAAGTGTCTCTGAAAAAATCAATATGACTTCCTGCAACGGCATGATCCGTATCAGGTAAAAAGGGGCGATGCTCTTTTGCTTCCTCTCAGTCTGCCTTTCACCGGCTCCCCACGTCTTTATTATTCTGTCTCTCCAAGTGTTGTCTGCTTTGTAACTCCTGTTAGACTCTCTCTGGTTCTGGATAAGCCTCTCCAAAAGTTTCAACAGTCACTTTTTTCATCTTCTGTTCTTCCAGCGGTCTGTCACTGTAGTCTGTTGCCGTCTCAGCAATTTTATTTACAACATCCATACCTTCTGTAACTTTACCAAAAGCTGCATATGCGCCGTCAAGATGTGGTGAAGTCTTATGCATGATGAAAAACTGTGATCCTGCCGAATCCGGATGCATTGCACGCGCCATAGAAAGAACGCCCGGTTCATGCTTCAGATCATTTGCAAAACCGTTCTGCTTAAATTCTCCTTTGATACTGTATCCAGGGCCACCCATTCCGGTTCCATCCGGGCATCCACCCTGGATCATGAATCCACTGATGACACGGTGGAAGATCAGTCCATCATAAAATCCCTTATTTACAAGAGATACAAAGTTATTTACTGTATTCGGTGCGATTTCCGGATATAATTCCGCTTTGATCACATCGCCATTTGCCATTTCAAATGTTACTACTGGATTTGCCATTTTATACAATCTCCTTTTCATTGATTTCTCTACCTATTGTAACGGAACTTTTCTCGTCCGTAAATAGTTTTTAGAAAGTCTTTATACATTTTCCAGACGATATCCGATCACCAGAAACCAGTGCCAGATAAAATCCTCAAACTTCTCTTTATTCTCATGCCGGAGCATCAGCTGCTTTCTCCTCCGGCTTCAATGTCGATAAAAACACAGCAGCCAGAATGATAACACCACCAATGCACTCCCTGAAATTTGGAACTTCTTTCAGAAACAGAAATGCGCTTAAAGTTCCATACACCGGTTCCAGTCCGGATAAAATTCCGGCAGTCCTTACTTTCACAGTCCGAAGTCCACTGATAAATAAAGAATGTGCAACTGCTGTAAAAATAATTCCTAGCATCATCAATACGCCTGCATCTGCAAGTGTAATCACAGGCTTCAACACAAACAGCGTCGGAAGCAGCACGATCGTTGCAGTTCCCTGTTCATAAAGCGACACCAGTGTTGCCGGATATCTGCTGGAAAAGCGGCGGTTCATCAGTGACAATATTGCATAGGTAAATGCACTCAGAAGTCCCCACAGAACTCCCTGTGTAATCTGATTATCCATCTGAAATGCGGGTACGATAAAGAATACTCCGACCAGCATCATCAATGTACAAAACACATCCGATTTCTTCAGTTTTTCATGGAACAGATATGGCTCCAGAAAAATAACAAATATCGGAAAAGTGGATACCGTAAGCGTACCAACTGCAACCGTCGAACTCTGGATCGACTGCATATAACTACTCCAGTGTATTGCTAAAACTGCACCTGCTCCGACCATCCACAAATAATCATTTTTCTCCTCCAGGCGAATTTTCTGCTTTTTAAAACGCAGAAAAATCCAGAGGAAAATAGATGAAAAAAATACCCTTCCAAGCACGATGATCACTGCAGGCAGATCTACCAGCTTGGCAAACAGTCCGACAAAACCAAACAATGCCACAGCAACATGTACTGAAATTAAACCTTTTCTCTGACTCTCTTTCATATGAAAACCTTTCTCTATTCAGGCTGATCTACCCGGAAATGTTCCATTAAAATCGGCATATATTCCTTACTGTATTCTCCAAGCGAATAATTTCCCCTGTTCAGACACCAGTCTGATACCAGTGCCCGCTCACAGAGTGAATAATACTTGGTAATCTCCTGGATACTCTTCTCTCTGCTGATCTGATTTCGCACATGTCCCTCTTCTATGATCCTGCTGATCAGCTTGTAATAAGTACGGTTCTGATCCAGAAGATTCCTGTCTCCCTTGGCAATCAATTGTGTTGAATATAAGGATGATAACAATGCTACATCAATCTTCTGCTCCATAAATGAATGCGACCGGTAATTGAGATACATCAGTTTATCAAAACTGTTCATTTCCGGATCCAGTTCATCTTCAAGCTTTGCATAATTCTCATCCAGAATAGTTGACAATGTATCAAGCAGAGAATCTTTGCTGCTGAAATAATAATAGAACGAGCCTTTTGATGTCTCAGAAAGACGGATGATATCATCTACTGTCGTATCATCATATCCTTTTTCATAGAACAATTCCCATGCGGCATCTACAATCCGCCGCTTTACATTCTGTTTTGCTGCCATCTATCTACCTCCTATGGTATCATGTTCCACGCGGAGCGTTTTTTATTATCAGGAAAGACCTTTCTTAACAGATAAAAAAGACCGGCTGCGTCATACGCCCCGGTCCTTTTCAGGTTTACGTGGACATGTTTTTCCCCGTAAACAAGTATATCGTATCTACATTCCTTTTGCAACATCAACACAGGCCTTCATTGCATCAATGATTGCACTTCTGAATCCGTGTTCTTCCAATACACCTACGGCTTCAATCGTTGTTCCTGCCGGTGAACATACCATGTCTTTGAGTTCTCCCGGATGCTTTCCTGTTTCAAGAACCATCTTCGCACTTCCAAGAACTGCCTGTGCTGCAAATTTGTATGCCTGTGCTCTCGGCATTCCCTCTGCAACAGCGGCATCTGCCATTGCTTCGATAAATATAAATACATATGCCGGTGAACTTCCGCTTACTGCAACAACTGCATCCATCATATGCTCTGTCACAATTTCTACCTTACCAAATGCAGAAAGGATCTTGCATGCATAATCAAGTTCTTCTTTTGTTACATGTTCATTCGGTGTGGCAGCTGTCATACCTTCTCCAACCATAGCCGGAGTGTTCGGCATTGTACGAACAATCTTAACATCTTTTCCAAACTGTTCGGCAAGCCATGCAAGTGTCTTTCCTGGTGCGATCGTGATAATAAGCTGTTCCGGTCTTACCAGATCTTTTACTTCCTGAATGACATCTGCATAAAACTGTGGTTTTACAGAAAAAATAACAACTTCTGACTTTTCGATTACTTCTTTATTGCTATCAGTAACATTGATTCCATAAAGTTCTTTTACTTTTTCGCGACCTGGTGCAAAAAGATCTGCTCCGATGATTTCTTCCGGTTTGAATACGTTACTTTTAATAACGCCTCCCATAATTGCTCCTGCCATATTACCTGTTCCGATAAATCCTAATTTCATAGTCTTTCTCCTCCTGATGAACTTAAAACCTTATACATTTTCATTTTCATTTTGTATACAATCATTTAATTTGTATACAAATTTCTTTCTGCATTCAATGTATCACTTCCTCTGTTTAAAGTCAACATTTTCACAATAGAAAATGCCGTTTTTCGTCGAAAATACATGCACCATTGTATACAATCATCAGTCTGTACTCTTATATTAAACGCAACTTTACATATACCTAATTTTATTTTTTACAAACCCCGTTTTAATGTGTTATACTTAATATATTCACCAGACAGAGGGGGATTTCACATGGCTGAAAAAAAGAAATCACTTGCCGATCAAGCTTATGAAATTATCAAAAATAACATTATGAATCTGACTTATTCACCAGGAATGCCTCTTACAGAAGCACTTCTGACAGAAGAGCTCGGTATGAGCCGTAATCCGGTACGCACTGCACTCAAAATGCTGCAGTCTGAAGGTCTGATCGTTACCGATTATTATAAATCCATGACTGTAAAAGAAATCACCGATAAAGATATCAATGAACTTTATCAGCTCCGCGAGCTCTTAGAGGGCAGTGCATTTAAACTGATCTTTGAAGGTGGAAAAGCGGAAGAATATTCTTATCGAATTGAAGAAAAAGTGGTACATATGTGTGCGGTTGCTTCCGATGTTTACAAGTGGGAGCTTGCTGATACACAGATGCATCTGGAAATCGTCAGCATTTTCAATAATGACCGGATCACCAAATTCTATGAATCCAATTTATCAGAGCTGGTAAGAGTGGGTATGTATTCGCTGAAAAACGGCATGCGGATCGTTCCAACGAATGAGAATTTGAAAAAAATGGTTAAATATATGCGTAAAAATGATTATGAGCGGGCTTTTGCAATCCTGAAAAAAGACCATTTTATGCAGGGAAAAGACAGCGCCATGAAAGAAGAACTGAAAAACGAGTAATTTTCATTTATAAGATATTAAAGGAAGTGCTAACACATGATGAAACTAGAAACTCCAATTGGAGAATTTACTACTGACTCTTATAAAATTCCTACGGGAGACACTTTGGCTGTGTCTCCTGCAATCATTTTGTTCTCTTCTGATGATTACAAAATCATCACCATCGATCAATTTATCCAAATTGGTACAGATGTCTATACCCCTCTTTTACATCAAAATTGTATGTCTCCTGATCAAAAAACCATCTACCCACTGACTATCGAACAGCATGATTCAGACCGGATTACTCTTTCTGATCATTATCATTCTATAATTTTAGAGCTCAATAACTTACCGGATCTGCAGGTAAAGCCGTGGTATCCTGTTATTAAAAAAAAGAACTGCATACCATGTACAAATTGTGGAAGATGCAGCTGGTAGTCTGCATCCTTATTAAACAGCATGAATGACTCTTCTGCATTTTTTGCCAGGCTGATCACCTCTGAGCAATAAAAAAACTGCAAACCCTAACGGTCTACAGCTCCCTTACTTTCTTCATGTACCTTCAAAACCACATACAAATTTAAATCTTTACTCCATCCATTTTCTTTAC
>NZ_JAQDKN010000049.1:357-740 GCF_027662015.1 Coprococcus sp. AM100_B19A | reverse complement strand
TGATTGGCAGTTGGATATGCTCCACTGGCAGTCGGTCCTCCGCTCCAAATACCACAACAGATTGGGCAGTTGCAATAGCCACTGGTAACAACCTGTCCCAAAGATTCTCCAACCCTTACTGTCGCAGTCTCTGTCACAGTCTCATTCACTGCTTCAGTAGTCAGATGGTATTGCTCTGCAAACAACGCATCCAGTTCTGGCTTCACCTGCTCAAACGTAAACTCCTCATATTTTGCAGACAGGTAACTGATCAGGATAAACGGATCATGCTCTATCGGACCAATATCATAGCGGTACTCATCATGCCCCGGTTCTTCCGATTCCATGTTGTTGATCCGCTCCTGCAGATTAGCTTCCAGCTGTGTGTAATACAGTTCCGCTTC
>NZ_JAQDKN010000049.1:0-347 GCF_027662015.1 Coprococcus sp. AM100_B19A | reverse complement strand
ATTCGTTATGATCAGAAACATCAATCCGATCAGAACTGCTACACTGATATACACCTTCCGGTTTTCTTTAAAGAAGTTGGTGACTTTGCCGCCAATCTTCTTGATATAATCAATCGTACCTTTTGTAGCTGTTCCTACTGTCTGTTCACTTCTCTTCGCTTTGGCATAATCCCGTTTGATCTGTTGCTTCTGAATCTGTTTTTTCAGTTTCTTCTGCTCCTGACGGGCTGCAGCCTGTGTCTGTTTCTCTGCCTGTCTTTCAAGTCTGCTTCTTTTTCTGGATGCCCTCTGTTTCCTGCGTCTGGCACTTCTCTGTTCCAGCCGGTAAACACCTTCGCCGCTTTCTT
>NZ_JAQDKN010000048.1:0-773 GCF_027662015.1 Coprococcus sp. AM100_B19A | reverse complement strand
CTTCGGAAAAGTCCGATCCCTCCTGCATCATTTTTAAGTACGGCGCCCACATCGGAAAGATTACCGATATTCGCATAGACATTGATCTTCTGTCCGGAAAGGGTGACATTCTCTTTGCCCTTCAGTTCTTCCAGAAGTGTTTTCTGTCTGCGGTCTTCTTCGCGCTTTTCGGTCATAGCCTTCATGGTCTCTTCATCCGGATCAATGTAGATGGTCCCGGTAAAGCCGTCGATGGCTGCCATATGTCCGTCATATTCTTTTGCAAGCCCTTCTCCCAGACCAATAACGGCCGGGATGTTCATGGTCCTTGCAAGGATTGCCGTATGGGAATTTGCTGATCCGTACATGGTTGCAAATGCAAGCACTTTGGACTTGTCAAGCTGAACAGTCTCACTCGGTACCAGATCATCTGCTGCCACGATCACCGGTTCATCTGCCACAACACCGCTTTCCCCGGCATCCGAAAGGATACCGAGAAGTCGGTCCGATACATCTTTTACATCGGCCGCACGTCCCTGCATGTAAGCATCATCCATAGATGCAAACATCTGGGAGAAGTTATCTCCTGTCGTCGCAACAGCATACTCTGCGTTGACTTCCTGGGTGGTAATAATATTCTTAATCGAATCCACATAATCCAGATCCATCAGCATCATCTGATGTACTTCAAAAATTGCCGCATTGGCTTCTCCTACATCTTCCATTGCCTTGTCATACAACTCACCGAGCTGTGCGATCGCAGTCTCCTGGGCATCCTCAAAACGTGCCACCTC
>NZ_JAQDKN010000047.1:0-1096 GCF_027662015.1 Coprococcus sp. AM100_B19A | reverse complement strand
TGTTCCCCTTTCAAATTTTGTATCTCTATTGTACCTGAAAAAGGTAAATCCTTCTGTGACATTATTACATAAGAATTTACCTTGAACGCTAATAACTAGAATGACATATTTTTATTATACATTACCTTTATATTTATATATGATGTTTAGAATCTCCTCGGTTGTTCTAATAATTACTTTTTGTTTTTCTTTCATTGTTATAGATTTGCTTTCTTCTTCAGCTAACGAAGAATAAAGGTGAATGGTATTAGCATGATGCCATATCTCATCGCAAATTTTCTCAATTTCATCAGCCCTCCGAAATGCCTGGTCTGTTTGCATTTGCAAGTGTTCTCGTTGCTCTTCCAGATGATTCATCTGTTCTAGTAACTGATCCCTTTCTTTCTGCAATTCATCATGTTGTGCCTGCAGTTGATCCATTTGTATTTTAATTTCGCTCATCTTATCTTTCTGTCTCCGCATAAGCATCATCAAATATATAACTATGAATGCAAATAATAGTATTATGTACAGCATAAACTTCTCCTCACGACACATATATTTCGACGTTTTTCCGCAAATCAACTATTGATAATGGCATAGAAAGAACAGTTAGTTTTCCTGAATTCTTTTTAATTACAACAGCATCAGGACTTCCTGTGATTATAATTACAGGTGTTGTCCTGTCAGCACGCCATGGCTGATTCGGTTGGCTCGTCATATCTTCGGTAACAATCCAAAGATCCGGCTTATGTTTTCCTAATTTTGTTTTAGCACTTTCCGGTGTGTAAAACAGCATGATCTGATCTGAAATAAACTGCAATGTTTCTTTTAATCCTTTTGCATAACGTTCACTGCCACAAATCAGTGCAATAATAGAAGCAGCTTTCTTTTTTTGTGTTACCTGAACAAAATCCAAAACTGGTGTATTATAGAGACTAAAGTCTTTTTCCAAATGAACTTTATCATAATAACTCTTTGCTGCCTTGCACATCCTCCGACAAAACTGTTCTATGTCTATACGAATATCGTTTCCGTTCTCCTGTATGTTCATACTGTCCAACTGACAAACTGACATTCCACAGTTTAGTCCAAGATGAAAGCGTATATTATTTTC
>NZ_JAQDKN010000046.1:0-1194 GCF_027662015.1 Coprococcus sp. AM100_B19A | reverse complement strand
TATGATCTGACCACCCTGCAGAGGGAAGCTAACAGAATGTTTGGCTATACCGCACAGCAGACATTGGATGCTGTGCAGGAGATGTATGAGCAGAAGCTTGTCACTTATCCGAGAACAGACAGCCAGTATCTGACAGATGAGATGGGAGAAAGTACAGAAACTCTGATTCAGATGTTATTTGGGAAAATGCCTTATGCTGAAGGTCTGGAATATCAACCGGACGTGAGTAAGGTATTAAATTCAAAGAAAGTATCCGATCACCATGCGATTATCCCAACCATGGAAGTAGCCAAAGCAGATATTGGTGAACTGAAAGAACGAAGCCGCAAGATTTTGTATTTGATCAGTGCCAGGGTTCTGACAGCAACTGCAGATCCTTATATTTATGAGAGTCATAAATGTCAGATTACCTGCAATTATCATACGTTTTATCTCAATGCAAAGAAAACAAAACAGGAAGGGTTCAAGACAATTGAGAAAAAACTGAAACAGTTCTTTGGAATCATTGCAGAAAAAGAAGAGCCGGAGTTGGATATCTGGGCAGGCAAGCATTATGGTCCCTGTGATTCTTTTGTATCGGAGCATTTTACACAGCCACCGAAACAGTACACAGAAGATACCCTGCTTTCTGCGATGGAACGTGCAGGGAATGAAGAGCTGACCGAAGATACAGAAAAGAAAGGACTTGGTACTCCTGCAACAAGGGCAGCAATCATTGAAAAACTGATTCAGTCTGGTTTTGTGAAAAGGGAAAAGAAAAATCTGGTGCCGACAGATGATGGAAATGTGCTGATTACGGTTCTACCGGATGAGATTAAATCTCCGAAGATGACCGCAGAGTGGGAAATGGCATTGAATCATATTGCCCAGAATACAGAGACAGCAGATGAATTCCTAAATGGGATTACAGAGCTGATGCAGGAACTGGTTGCCAGATATCAGGGGATTTCAGAAGAGAAGAAAAATCAGTTTCAGGGAAAGGCAAAAGGAGAAGTCATTGGCAAATGTCCCCGCTGTGGAGCTGATGTCCGGGAAGGAAAAGTGAACTTTTACTGTTCTGACCGGAACTGTGCTTTTACCTTATGGAAGAATGATAAATTTCTTGCAAGCCAAGGGAAAAAGATGGATAAGGAGACAGCAAAGAAGTTCCTGTCTAAAGGAAAAATCCATTATAAGGATCTGGTATCAAGAAAA
>NZ_JAQDKN010000045.1:0-1272 GCF_027662015.1 Coprococcus sp. AM100_B19A | reverse complement strand
ACTCATCCAATACTGTTGCATCTTTTTTAACAACATAACCACTTCCACCGATTCCTTTCTTCTAATTTTTTTGTTCCTTAAATCTTACACTTGTAATATTTAAAAACCAAGTCTATTTTCAGGAATTGTATACTCCAGATTCACCATCTTTATGTGCGATATATCCTATTTTATTACCATCCTCTATATCTTCTCCATTTTTGTTACCCTGTCATTTTAAAGAACATCCTTACTTACACTGTTACATATTTTTCCGCTTCTTCTTTGCACTTCAACGTATTTCCATGCCCAATTACATATTCCATACATTCTTTTCCCTGCTCTTCTTTTCCGATTCGGTAGTAACATACTCCCAGCAGGAATCTGCGTGTAACCTCATAATAAGGCAGCTTTTCCGTATCATTTTCCAGTAATCTTACTGCTGCCTCATCTTCACCTTTCAGCATCAAATTTTTTGCCATAAACAGTGGATTCTTTTGAAATACTTTCCCTGCTTTTTCTAATGTAGCCGAATAACCTGCCGCATCTTTCTCCTGATATTTCTTCGACAGTTCGAGATTCGTCATGACCTGCTGCCAGGAACGTCCCTCTCTTTTTCCTTCCCATTCATTCTTTATATACTCTTCTGCCTTCTGCAACTGCCCATTTATGATCAGTGCAACTACATATTTAGACTCAGCTATCAGCATGACACTTTTTTGAAATCCATGATAATCCAAGCTCTTTCCGTACTTTACCAACTCTTCCAGCATTTCTGAATATTTTTCTGCATCACATTGCTGTGACAGAATCCGGTCAATTTTTGAAAAATCTCTGAGAATGTCCCTGATTAAAATGAATATACCTGCAATCAGATCAACCACCACGCAAATCCACAGAAGCCAGGGATCTGTCGTGACCCAGCCCGGCTGCTTCACATCGAAAAAGAGTACTGTCTCCTGATGCGGGAACGGATTTCCTTTGAAAATACTCACCACACAAATCAATGCTGCATAAATCAACAGCACATTCCGTATCATCCTGATGCGTCCATTTTTCTGCTTTTCATAAATCTTTTTTATCTGCTCTTCCATTTTCTCTACCTCGCTGTCACACTATTTTTGTACCTACAACATAATTATACATAAATTAATATTGTAGCGAATCTCTGTTCGGTTGTACAATATCTACTGCTGCCTGTTCTTCTTTCTCCGCTGTTTTGCAAAAATCTTCCACTTTTTCACGATTGACCATATCAATCTGATTATCACAATCTACTGCCGCATATCCTTT
>NZ_JAQDKN010000044.1:0-1345 GCF_027662015.1 Coprococcus sp. AM100_B19A | reverse complement strand
AAAGTAGGGAAATGTGTGAGCCAGCTGCCAAGAAAAGCCGCTATTGTTTGTACTGTACCCGTACCGTAAACCGACACAGGTAGGTGAGGAGAGAATCCTAAGGCCGACGGGAGAAGCATTGTTAAGGAACTCGGCAAAATGACTCCGTAACTTCGGGAGAAGGAGTGCCAGTGAGAGCTGGCCGCAGAGAATTGGCCCAAGCAACTGTTTAGCAAAAACACAGGTCTATGCAAAACCGTAAGGTGAAGTATATGGGCTGACGCCTGCCCGGTGCTGGAAGGTTAAGGGGAGAGGTTAGCGCAAGCGAAGCTTTGAACTTAAGCCCCAGTAAACGGCGGCCGTAACTATAACGGTCCTAAGGTAGCGAAATTCCTTGTCGGGTAAGTTCCGACCCGCACGAAAGGCGTAATGATTTGGGCACTGTCTCAACAATGCACCCGGTGAAATTGAAATACCAGTGAAGATGCTGGTTACCTGCGCCAGGACGGAAAGACCCCATGGAGCTTTACTCCAGCTTGATACTGGGATTCGATATTGTATGTACAGGATAGGTGGGAGGCGAAGAAGCATTGACGCCAGTTGATGCGGAGCCGCTGTTGGGATACCACCCTTGCAGTATTGGATTTCTAACCAGCAGCCGTGACCCGGCTGGGGGACAATGTCAGGTGGGGAGTTTGACTGGGGCGGTCGCCTCCGAAAGGGTATCGGAGGCGCTCAAAGGTTCCCTCAGAATGGTTGGAAACCATTCGAAGAGTGCAAAGGCAGAAGGGAGCTTGACTGCGACACCGACGGGTGGAGCAGGTACGAAAGTAGGACTTAGTGATCCGGTGGTATAAAGTGGGATTGCCATCGCTCAACGGATAAAAGCTACCCTGGGGATAACAGGCTTATCACTCCCAAGAGTTCACATCGACGGAGTGGTTTGGCACCTCGATGTCGGCTCATCGCATCCTGGGGCTGAAGTAGGTCCCAAGGGTTGGGCTGTTCGCCCATTAAAGCGGTACGCGAGCTGGGTTCAGAACGTCGTGAGACAGTTCGGTCCCTATCCGGCGTGGGCGTAGGATATTTGAGAGGAGCTGGCCTTAGTACGAGAGGACCGGGCTGGACTGACCGCTGGTGTATCTGTTGTTCCGCCAGGAGCATGGCAGAGTAGCCAAGTCAGGAAGGGATAAACGCTGAAGGCATCTAAGCGTGAAGCCCCCCTCAAGATGAGATATCCCAACGCAAGTTGTAAGACCCCTTGAAGACGACAAGGTAGATAGGGCAGAGGTGGAAGTGCAGTAATGCATGGAGCTGACTGTTACTAATCGGTCGAGGGCATAACCAAGAAGGTAGGACAGGGTAA
>NZ_JAQDKN010000043.1:0-1467 GCF_027662015.1 Coprococcus sp. AM100_B19A | reverse complement strand
TCTGGCGGCCACCTGCTCTCCCACACCGTCTCCAGTGCAGTACCATCGGCCGATCAGGTCTTAACCATCGTGTTCGAGATGGGAACGGGTGTGTCCCCTGACCGCATCGCCACCAGAAGTATTCTTCCTTAGAAAGGAGGTGATCCAGCCGCACCTTCCGATACGGCTACCTTGTTACGACTTCACCCCAGTTATCGGTCCCACCTTCGGCAGCTCCCTCCTTACGGTTGGGTCACTGACTTCGGGCGTTACCAACTCCCATGGTGTGACGGGCGGTGTGTACAAGACCCGGGAACGTATTCACCGCGACATGCTGATTCGCGATTACTAGCGATTCCAGCTTCATGTAGTCGAGTTGCAGACTACAATCCGAACTGAGACGTTATTTTTGAGATTTGCTTACCCTCGCAGGCTCGCTTCCCTTTGTTTACGCCATTGTAGCACGTGTGTAGCCCTGCTCATAAGGGGCATGATGATTTGACGTCATCCCCACCTTCCTCCAGGTTATCCCTGGCAGTCTCTCCAGAGTGCCCATCCGAATTGCTGGCTACTGAAGATAAGGGTTGCGCTCGTTGCGGGACTTAACCCAACATCTCACGACACGAGCTGACGACAACCATGCACCACCTGTCACCGGTGTTCCGAAGAAAAGGCGTCATTACACGCCGGTCACCGGGATGTCAAGAGCAGGTAAGGTTCTTCGCGTTGCTTCGAATTAAACCACATGCTCCACCGCTTGTGCGGGTCCCCGTCAATTCCTTTGAGTTTCATTCTTGCGAACGTACTCCCCAGGTGGACTACTTATTGCGTTTGCTGCGGCACCGAAGAGCTTTGCTCCCCGACACCTAGTAGTCATCGTTTACGGCGTGGACTACCAGGGTATCTAATCCTGTTTGCTCCCCACGCTTTCGAGCCTCAACGTCAGTCATCGTCCAGTAAGCCGCCTTCGCCACTGGTGTTCCTCCCAATATCTACGCATTTCACCGCTACACTGGGAATTCCACTTACCTCTCCGACACTCTAGCTGCATAGTTTCCAAAGCAGTCCCGGGGTTGAGCCCCGGGCTTTCACTTCAGACTTACACAGCCGTCTACGCTCCCTTTACACCCAGTAAATCCGGATAACGCTTGCACCATACGTATTACCGCGGCTGCTGGCACGTATTTAGCCGGTGCTTCTTAGTCAGGTACCGTCATTTTCTTCCCTGCTGATAGAGCTTTACATACCGAAATACTTCTTCGCTCACGCGGCGTCGCTGCATCAGGGTTTCCCCCATTGTGCAATATTCCCCACTGCTGCCTCCCGTAGGAGTTTGGGCCGTGTCTCAGTCCCAATGTGGCCGGTCACCCTCTCAGGTCGGCTACTGATCGTTGGCTTGGTAGGCCGTTACCCCACCAACTACCTAATCAGACGCGGGTCCATCTCATACCACCGGAGTTTTTCCCACTGAGCCATGCGGCTCTGTGG
>NZ_JAQDKN010000042.1:0-1695 GCF_027662015.1 Coprococcus sp. AM100_B19A | reverse complement strand
TTGAAAACTGCATACAAAAATAAATCAATTCTCAAATAGAGAAAGACATCCGAGGTGATCATCACCGCAAGGTAATGATTAACTTACATCTTCGAGAAAACGAAGTAAAAAAACGACCTGAAATACCAACGCATGCAACGCTATGCATGTGTAACCGGATCCCATTCCCGTGGGAGAAGGGAGTTGGTTATGCTAGAAAGAGCGCAGGGTGGATGCCTTGGCACTAAGAGCCGATGAAAGACGTGATAAGCTGCGAAAAGCTTCGGGGAGGAGCAAATATCCGATGATCCGGAGATATCTGAATGGGGAAACCCGGCTGGACAGACTCCAGTCATCCATACGCCAATCCATAACGTATGGAAGGGAACCCGGTGAACTGAAACATCTAAGTAGCCGGAGGAAGAGAAAACAACAAGTGATTCTGTGAGTAGCGGCGAGCGAAAACGGAAGAGCCCAAACCGGAATGCGTGCATTCCGGGGTTCGGACCGCGTAATTGATCTGATAAGTTTAGCAGAATGGTTTTGGGAAAGCCAGCCAGAGAGGGTGAAAGCCCCGTAAGCGAAAGACGAGTCAGCAAGGCGGGATCCAGAGTACCACGAGACACGAGAAACCTTGTGGGAATGAGCGGGGACCACCCCGTAAGGCTAAATACTCCTTAGTGACCGATAGCGCATAGTACTGTGAAGGAAAGGTGAAAAGGACCCCGGGAGGGGAGTGAAAGAGAACCTGAAACCCTGTGTTTACAAGCTGTGGAACATCTTTAAATGATGAACCGCGTACTTTTTGTAGAACGGTCCGGCGAGTTACGCCATCTGGCGAGGTTAAGTTCTTAAGGAATGGAGCCGAAGTGAAAACAAGTCTTAATAGGGCGTTAAGTCAGATGGAGTAGACCCGAAACCGGGTGATCTATCCATGTCCAGGATGAAGTTGCCGTAAAAGGCAATGGAGGTCCGAACCCACATCCGTTGAAAAGGGTGGGGATGAGGTGTGGATAGGGGAGAAATTCCAATCGAACCCGGAGATAGCTGGTTCTCCTCGAAATAGCTTTAGGGCTAGCCTCATGAGAGTCTTTTGGAGGTAGAGCACTGAATTCCCGCGGGGGCGTCAAAGCTTACCAAAGGATATCAAACTCCGAATGCCAGTAAGATGATTCATGGGAGTCAGACTGCACGAGATAAGTTGGGTAGTCAAAAGGGAAAGAGCCCAGACCTGCAGCTAAGGTCCCAAAATGTGTGTTAAGTGGAAAAGGATGTGGGATTTCAAAGACAACCAGGATGTTGGCTTAGAAGCAGCCATACATTAAAAGAGTGCGTAATAGCTCACTGGTCGAGAGGTCCTGCGCCGAAAATGTCCGGGGCTGAAACACACTACCGAAGCTCAGGAATTAACGTAGTTAATTGGTAGAGGAGCATTCTTAAAGGGAAGAAGCAGTACCGGAAGGAGCTGTGGACTTTTAAGAAGAGAGAATGCCGGAATGAGTAGCGAGAGGAAGGTGAGAATCCTTCCGGCCGAATACCCAAGGTTTCCAGAGTAAAGCTGATCTGCTCTGGGTAAGTCGGGGCCTAAGGTGAGGTCGAAAGACGTAGCCGATGGACAACAGGTTGAAATTCCTGTACTGCAGTATAACAGAACTGTGGGGACGCAGAGGGAGAGCACTAGCGGGAATGGAATCCCGTGGCAAGCGAGGTAGGAGT
>NZ_JAQDKN010000041.1:0-1907 GCF_027662015.1 Coprococcus sp. AM100_B19A | reverse complement strand
ATCAAGTAGGAGGCGGTGACTAACCGCCGTCCTCTCACACCACCGTGCGTACCGTTCGGTACACGGCGGTTTCAATAGTTGACGTGCACAGACTGATAGGCTGTGGCTAAATCATAGAAGCCACTGTTTATCAGTCTTTCTTTTGTCATGGCTTTCTTAACTGTTGTCAGATTCGCACAATACCAGTGTCCTCTTCGGCAGTTTGCTGCCATGTTCGCATAGTATTCGTGTACTCCCATCTTTATCAGATTTCTTTTCTTTGTTCTTGGAAGTTTCCACTGTTTCCATATACACATACGTATTCTGTGGTAGAGCCATCCGTTGATGTCATCTATGTTATTCTTCATACTTGCAATTCCGTAGTAGTTAAGCCATCCCTTCGCATACACCTTGATTTTCTCAAGGCTTGGCTTGATTGACTGACATCGCTTACGGGAAGATAACTCCTTCAGTCTAGACTTAAACTTCTTCCATGTCTTCGGATGAACTCGGACATAAATGCCTTTTCCGTTCCTTCCCAATGCAAAGCCAAGGAATTTAAAATTTCGGATTGCAAATACGCTGACAGTACGACTCTTTTCTCGGTTGACTGTAAGTTTCAGCCTCTCCTCAAGATATTTTGTACTGCTTTCCAAGAGTCTCTCTGATGCCCGCTTGCTCTTTGCAAGAAGCACAATGTCATCTGCGTATCTTATGTATGGAACGCCTCTTTTCAAGAATTCCTGGTCGAACTCATTGAGGTAGACATTTGCCAGCAATGGTGATAGATTTCCACCTTGTGGTGAGCCTTCCTCTGTATCAATGACTACTCCGTTCTCCATTACACCGCTTTTCAGATAGCGCTTTATCAACTGTACTACACGTTCATCTTTTACATTCTTTCGGAGAAGATTGATGAGAATTTCGTGATTAAGAGTATCGAAGTACTTTGACAAGTCAAGGACTACAGCAAATGTATAGCCTCGTTCGGCATACTCCTTCACCTTAAGTATTGCGTCTTTTGCACTTCTGTTCGGACGATAGCCATAGCTACCCTCTGCAAACAGCGGTTCATAGATTGGCACTAACTGTTGGGTTATTGCCTGTTGAAGTGTACGGTCTACCACTGTTGGTATGCCAAGCTTTCGCACACCACCATCTGGTTTTGGAACCTCAACTCGTCTTACTGGAGACGGAGTATACTTTCCACGATAAATGCGGTCGGTTATCTCTTGTTGATGTTCCTTTAGATATGGAAGAGCCTCCTCAACGGTCATGCCATCAATTCCTGGCGCTCCCTTGTTTGCCTTGACTCTCTTATACGCTCTGTTAAAGTTGTCTTTATACAGTATCGCTTCCAAAAGTCTCGGCTGTGCACTGTCTCTTTCTTTCCATATCCGATTGAATGACCTAGACGCTCTTGCATACCCTTCGTGTTCCGCACTATCTCTTTGCGAACAGCCATTGTTTTCAATATTTTCTGCCATAGGCGGTCATTCCTCCTTTCTCGGTCATACTCAAGACTCCTACTGATTCGGTCCTTCACCTCTCGGCTACTATGACCTCTGCTGACTTCTGTGCGTTCAGCATTGCTTTATGCAATGGTTACCTCTTTCAAGGCGTACCGTACAGACCTCCCTAGGTACCACACGTTTCTTCCTCTCCATCCATCTGCCTCATCTATCATGCATGATTCCGTGCAGTTATTGGGCTTCAATTTGGCGTGCAACCTTACCCTCATGCATAACCTCATATGAGATTTCTGTCCGTCAGACCAGAGATTTGCCCGTGAGTTAGTATGTTCCTCACATCCAGCTTCCTTCAGATTCCACCTCACGATGGACACCCTTGCCTTCGGCTATATCCTTCCCACTACCGGGTGGATTCGGGACTTTAACCCGTTAGAAACGTGCGCCGCTAGGCGCACA
>NZ_JAQDKN010000040.1:0-1930 GCF_027662015.1 Coprococcus sp. AM100_B19A | reverse complement strand
TAGCAATTTAGGAAATGTAAAAGCAGATTTAACAAAAGCAAATAATAATATTGCAATCATAAACAGTAATCTGATTTCAATCGTAGAACGTGGAACCAAAAATAACTACAATTACACAAAATATTCCAACGGCGACATGGTTATGTGGAGTAAATATACTTGGAATACCAATCTTGCAACCAGTTGGTATAACTGGTATTTTGCTTCTAGTGCTGCGGTTGGTTTTCCAGTAGCATTCAAGCAAGCGCCTTTAATTATAGTATCTCCGGCAAAGACTAACGAACTGTATGGTCTTGGAGTTACCGAAGTGACTACAACCGGGTACAAGCTTACAGCATACAGTCCAAAGCAAGGAATGTGTTATGTACAAGCTGATATGCTTATAATCGGTAAATGGAAGTAATGCATTCAGTTCTTTTTGTATAAAACGAATGCATTTAACAATGCGTTACATGCACCAGTTCCAAAATTATGTCCTTTTGTGTAAATCAAATTACTTCCACTATTGTAATAGCATGAGGAAACATTAATCCATACATCCCAATTTCCAACCAAATCGTAACCAATAATGCCGACTGGAGTATAGCCACTCACTGTTGGCGCTTTAATGTAACATTCAAAATCCTTTCCTGCGCCAACGTTTATATTACTCTTTACCGTTACCTGCTTTACAGACAGTAAACTTTTTAAATTATTGCTCATTGTTGTTTCTGCATTTTTTAATTTGCTACTTAGTTCAGAATCCCTCCTTTGACTGGTTGATAAAGTTACATATATAAAAGCGCATAACAAAAACACCCGACCAATGCCGAGTGTAAATAAATAAGTTTATTTACTTATGCACTTAAATATTTAAAGTGATGATACCGTACACCTTCCTGATTCACTGTACAATATCGCATGGTTGTCTCTGACTTTGCGTGTCCCGCAAATATCATAGCCTCCTGCAGAGGCATTCCGCGGTTCAATGCATTCGTCAGAGCCGTCCTCCGGAATCGATGCGGATGCGCATTTTCTACGCCCGCCTTCTCTCCAATCCGCCGGATGATATTCTCAATTCCTGTTTTCGTCAGCCGGCTATTCGGTTTCTTGCTTCCGACAAATAGCGCCGGATCATTGTCTTTTCTGCTTTCCAGATATTCTTTCAGATACATGTTGGTTCGTTCATTGATGTACACCGTCCTTTCTTTCGCTCCTTTTCCATATACAATCAGCTCTTTATTCGCATACCGGATATCTTCTCTGTTAATCTCTGAGAGCTCCGATACTCTGACTGCTGTGCTATATAGGAATTCTAGTAACGCTTTATCCCGAAGACTGCTGCATTTACGCAGCATCCGCTCCCGTTCTTCATCAGTATATGGTTTTCGGATCTTCTTTTCTACTTTGATAGATTCCACCAGCACCATAGGATTTCTCCGAATCCGGTCACGATCTCGCAGCCATCCGAAGAAGCTGCTATACACCGCCCGGACGTTCTTTAGCGTCTGGTTTGCTACCTTGCGGATCATTTTATAAGCCCGCATGAATCCAGAAATATCTCCAGAATCTATGTTCTTCACTGGCTTATTGATATAGGTCAGTAACCGAACCAGTTCATACCGATATTGCTTCACTGTCTTTGATGCTTTTCCTTCCAGTGCTTTACTCATCAGAAACTCTTCCAGATCCACTTCCCAGCTCCTGTCTACAACCTGCAGATCCGTTTCCTGGATTACTCTGCATCCGGTAAATGTCATCTGTAACACTTCTTTCAACTCACGTAGTTGCATTTCATCTAAAACCGGTTGCATTCTTCGCAATACATCCATTATTTTTGCTTCCATACATTGCTCCTTTTTGCTTTCAGTATATCAACTGGCGTACTGAATTAAGTAGCAAATTAAAAAATGCAGAAACAACAATGAGCAATAATTTAAAAAGTTTACTG